>CAXTDO010000224.1:0-8286 GCA_964242315.1 uncultured Flavihumibacter sp. | reverse complement strand
CTTTTTTGGTAGCCCTCTTCCACTAATGCGTACCCATTCTTAAACCGGTAAACCGTACTATACGTAAAAGGCATAACGGTTTTACCATCTTTATCCATAATGCCATCTAACCCATCCTGTTTTATAGAAAATAACCCGGTATCAATGGAATTAATCCTATCGTATTTAACAGGAATTAGCTCTTTGCCGTCTTTGTTTATCAACCCATAAAGACCATGAAGTGCAACAATGGAAACACCCTGGTTGAAAGGGAAGGCAAGATCATAAATGAGAGGTATCACTTCTTTTCCGGTCTTATCTATAAATCCAACTTTATGATTTTTTTGCACCCCCGCTAACCCTTCATAAAAAAAATCAGCGGCCTCATATTGAAAAGAAGCAAGCTCTCTGCCTGCCGTATCAACAAATCCAACCTTATCATTCAAACTTGTTTTGAAAAACCCATCGTGTAAAGGCTCAAAGATCCGGTCATATTTAACCGGCACTACTTCTTTGCCTTTCGTATTTATTATTCCTACTTTATTGTTCGCATACACGAGAGCAAATCCTTCATTGAAGTTTCCAACGTTATCATAAGAAAGTGTGAATAGTTCCTGTCCTTGTTTATTAATTACCCGCCACTGATTATCTATTTTTACAGGAGCTAATCCGTCGTTAAAATTACTGACCCTGTCGTATTTCACGGGAATTATTTCCTCGCCTTTTTCATTTATATAACCTCCTTTATTATTTCTTGCCACATAAGCCAGTCCATCATGAAAAGAGGAAATCAAATCATACTGGACCGGTATCACATCTCTTCCATGTTTATCTATATACCCAGTTCTGCCATATAATGATACACGGGCGATTTCATCTGTAGCAACTGCTTTTCCATATTTTTTGCCGGGGTTATCGGCTGCATTTTTGTAAATTTCGTAAAGGCTGTCTGAAGTTTTATCAGCCAGTATTTTATTTAAGGAATCAACTGAATTTTTAACGGCTTTAAAGTCAACCCTGCAGTTTTCCCAGGAAGGAAATGTTCCATGTTGTGAAATAATGAATTGGTTTATAGCTCCAAAAAAAGGTATAGCCTTATTCTTTACAAGTTGTATAAAATAGTATTTTTCACCGCCTGTTTCCCATTCTTTCATTAACTCGATTTTTTCAACTGTTGAATCCTTTCTGTTCTTAAACTCCAGTTTTTTTTGAAAGGATACAGAACGGTTCTTTGAAAACATCTCCTTGTAAAACAGAGGCACGTGATCCGGAGGAAAATCAGATGACCAGGGATTGCCAATTTTTCCGAAGCGTTGAAGTTCCACGGAATCGGTAAATTGATTTGCTACATCCATCGAAAAACTTATTGGATCACCTTTAAGATTTTTAACGTTTTTAATAACCATGTTCTGCATTTGTTCAACACTCTTCGTAGTGCCATAATCTTCGCTTGTACTGAAATCAAGTAAAAAAAGAGAATCGCTTTTAAACAGGAAAGTGACAGGCGTCATCCGGGCCATTAAAAAACTGCCGTTTTTCTCTACTTTTAGTGGAAACACCGTCACATTAAAATAAGGTCTTTTCTCAATTTGAACGGTTTGTTCCAGGGTCTTTGCTTCCCAGGAGGTTGTTGTATAAAAAGAAATGGTATCACCTGACATCTTTTTATAAACCGGGTTAGCATCGCAGTCCCGGTACATTTGATAACCATTTAATGGAGTGGGGTTATTAATGGTTATATTATTTAACTTCATCCAGTTCATTATTTTTAAATATTCACCCGACTGTGCCCGGGTGAACTGGACGAGGAAGAGCATGCAAAAAAATGGTAAAGCTTTTTTTTCAAAAATGAGTTTCATCTGGCTGGTATATTTCGGGTTTTTAAGAATTAATATATTTTTAAGGGTACGACACTATAAGATACAAATTGAGTATGAAAAAGGAAAGACCTGCATGCTATTTCTTTAAGAAAATGGTTGTAAAATGATATTTTAAAAGTTTAGCTTATGTCTTTAAAACGAATTCTTGCTTTTAGCAGTTCAAGGGTTGGCCAGCATGGCTATCTTGAAAAAGCAGCACCTGTTATGGAACGTTTCCTTGGTAATAGCTCATTGAATATTGCCTTTATTCCCTTTGCATCAGTAGATGAAAACTACGAGGAATATGCAACAATGGTAAGGAAAGGACTGTCGGGGTTAGCACATACCCTCAACCTTGTGCAACCCGGGCAGGCAATATCAATGGTTGAAAGATGTGAAGTTATTATGGTCGGTGGCGGCAATACTTTTAAATTATTACATGGTCTCTATAACAGCCGGCTAATAGATTGCATTCGCAGCAAAGTGTCTTCAGGCACACCTTATATTGGCTGGAGTGCAGGATCAAATATTACCGGTGCCACCATTAAAACCACTAACGATATGCCCGTTATCGAGCCGCAAAGTTTTAATGCGTTGCGATTGTTTCCCTTTCAGATCAATCCACACTATTATAATGTAAAAATTGAAGGACAAAACGGTGAGACGCGCGACCAGCGGTTGATAGAATTTATGATGATGAATCCAGCCGCCACTGTTGTCGGTTTGCCGGAAGGCACTGCATTGCACCTTGAAGATAAAGAGCTTAAGTTAATAGGTGAGGTCGGCGGTGTTCTGTTTATGATGGAAGAAGGAAGGGTGGTGAAAAAGGAGTTGGAAGTGGGGGCGGATGTTTCGTTTTTGTTATGAACTTTTAATAACCTTACCTCTCAGGAACAACCTGGCGAAGCTCATCCGCTTCACTGGTTTCTAAAAACTTCACAGGTTGTTCCTTCATTTAAAAACCTTATAGGTCTAGGATAGATCCAGCAGCTCCTGCACCCCATCTTTCAACAACCCGGAAGCTTCATCAAACAAGTCATCTTTATTTTTTTTGGAATACTTACTACTTGACGACACCTTTATTTTTGATCTTACTTCATCAAGCTGATCAAACAGAGGTGCGGTCTTTTTCGCATAGCTTTCGTCCAGGGCTTCTATCTTCCTCAAAATATCTTCATATTCATCTACGATGTTATTTATTTCCTGTACATTCTCAACAGAATGCCTTCTGGGTATTCTCGCTCTTAATTGCTCCAGTTCGTTGTTGTATGTTTCCATTGTTTGCTAAATAATATCAAACTTACGACAACTATTACGAGAGATAAAATATGTCTAAAGGGCATAACCTACCAACTAAACAGTCATCCAGTCAGTATATTGGCACAGGAACTGACGATAACTTCTATGTTGACATCCTGCATAGTTATTGCAACACTGCACCCAAGGAGTAAAAAAGCTATGAATAAAAAAAGTGTATTGGTGGTTTCTAACAAACATGTTGAAGGAAACGCCTTAAACGAATGGACAAACATTCCTCATCCCTTTCATGTTAATATTGTTAACAATGATGAAGCGGCTATTGAACTATTACATCAGCTTCATTTCGACATGGTAGTTGTTGACGGAACCGACAGCAATATTGATGGAAGGAAATTACATGCTGTGCTGCCCATCCTGCAGGAAGATGTAACTGTGTTAAAATATGAAGGAGAAACCGCTATGGAGCTGGAAAATAATGTTAAAGCTATCTTTAATGCCAAAAAGTACCAGCGGCTGCAACGCATGATGTTGCTGGAACCTGCGGTTCAGGCTTCGTGGAGCTTGCCTGCTTTTTCTTTGAATTAACCGAATTCTGAACCTTGATTTACATGATTGAAGGATTATCTTGATACTTGCATTCCTTATTCAAGATAATCCTTCAATCATGTAAATCAGGGTTCAGAATTTTACGAACTACAAGACAACATCGAACACCCCGCCTTCTTACCGGCCCAACCGGGACGCTTCACCAAAAACTCATCAAACTTATTGGAATACGGATCTTTGATCGCTTGCTGCAGTTTTAAAAACAGTCCGTCATCTCCTTTTTCCAGTTCTTCAATTGCCTGGTGCAACAAATAATTCCTCAGGATGAAACGCGGGTTGGCTGCTCTCATCCTTAATAGTGACTCCTCACGGGAACCTGTATTCGATTTTAAACGTTCGAGATAACTGGTTACAAGCTGAAAAAGATCTGCTTTCTTATTTTCGTCCGGAATGTTATAAAAACTTTCTTCAAAATGCTCAACCACTTCATCAACTGTTGCTACTGAAGGAGGTAACGTCATCAAAAGCTGATAAAAAATGGTCATGTCTGGTTTCACGGAAGAGAGCATCTTTTCAAAGCTCCTGATCAAAACAAAATCCTGCTCCTGCAGTTGGTCCAGTCCGAGTTTGTTACCCATCATGGCATAAAACTTTTCCAAATAAATTGCATCATATTCATCGAGCGTGGCTATCAATTCTTCCGTACCGGTAAACAATGGAGCAATGGCGCCTGCCAGGCATCCGAGATTCCATTTGGCAACAGAAGGCTGTCTGCCGAATGCGTATCTTTTGCCCGGCAAATCGGTTGTGTTGGGTGTAAAGTTGGGATCATATCCATCAACAAAAGAATAAGGGCCATAATCAATCGTTAATCCCATAATTGACATATTATCAGTATTCATCACGCCATGTACAAAACCAACTCTTAACCATTCAACCATTAGTGTCGCGGTTCTTTCCACAACTTCTTTGAACCACCGGATAACTTTGTCTTCACCGGTGATGTGCGGATAGAATTTTTCGATTGTCCAGTTAACAAGCTTTGTTAAATTGTCAACTTCATTCCTTGCAGCAAGGATCTCGAAATTACCAAAGCGCAGGAAGCTGGGAGCCACCCGCATTACTATTGCTCCGGGCTCATATTCCGGGTGGCCATCGTAAAACATGTCACGCAGCACGGGTTCACCGGTAGTAACAAGACTTAAAGCCCTTGTAGTTGGAACTCCCAGGTAATACATCGCCTCGCTCATCAGATATTCCCTAAGTGAAGATCTTAACACCGCCCTGCCATCGGCCCTGCGCGAATAAGCGGTAGGACCGGCGCCTTTTAATTGCAGTTCCCAGGATTGATTGCCGTTGCCCGGCCATTCCCCCAAAGTAATGGCCCTTCCATCTCCAAGCTGGCCGGCCCAGTTACCAAACTGGTGCCCGGCATAACAGGCAGCATAAGGATGCATGGAGGGGCTGATAAAATTTCCGCCAAGAATATTGATATCATTTTGATTAGCAGGTTTCTGTATTCCAAGCTCCTCTGCCAAATCTTCTGACCATGCCAGGAGCTCAGGATTTTTTACCGGCGTGGGAACCGTTTTGCTATACAACACTTTGGGTGTTTGGCGGGGCAGTACACTACCGCTTTCATCACCGTCGAAATAGGTTGTGAATTCGTTTCTGTATTCTTTAGTGCTTAGAGATTGCATGTTATTATAACAAAATTGAAAGGTAAAAGTTTTTTAACCAAGGAGGGAAAGCCGAGGTGCCACGGAGGTCCACAGAGAAGCATACTCCGTGGACCTCCGCGGCACCTCGGCTTTCCCTCCTTGGTTAAAAAAACACTCATCAAGTTATCCGTTTTATTTCGGATATTGCCAATGAAGCAATTGCCGCCAATGAAACAGCTAATCAACGAGCTTAAAAAAACCGAACACGGATTCAAACACATTATTGAGGCCGGTGATAAACTGTTAAAGGATACATCATTGTATCCTCTGGATATTGCCACCGAACTTCTTACGGACGACAGTTACCAGGCACGAATGCTGGCTACCTATCTTTTAGGGCAACTTTCCACAGCAAACAAAGCTGCCTTGCAGCTATTAAAAGTCCATGTAGCAAAAGACAGCAACTGGCGGGTACAGGAAATGTTAGCAAAAGCTTTCGATCAGTATTGCAATACAAATGGCTATGAACATTCCCTTTCGATAATCAACGAGTGGCTGGAAGATAAAAATGCCAAGATAATCAGGGCTGTCATTGAAGGACTCCGTATCTGGACAAGCAGGCCCTATTTTAAAGAACATCCTGAAATTGCCATAGCACTGATTTGCAAGCATAAATCTAACGAGAGTGAGTTTGTTCGTAAATCCGTAGGCAATGCCTTACGGGATATCAGCAAAAAAAATTCCGATCTTGTAAAGAAAGAAACCGTAACCTGGGATATGTCAGATGCCAGGATAGCTTTTACATATAAGTATGTTACGAAGAATCTCTGAGGTATGGAGTATGAGGTATGAGGTATGAGCTCAAAACTCCATACCTCACACCTCATACCTGAATTAATGTCCTTCTTTCTCCAAATAAGCTTCCACATCCTTTTTTGTAACAGCAACCTTCTTGGGGTATTTTGCAAACCATGCACGGAATTCATTCTTGATCTGGTCAGACCAGTCGCCGTGTATTTGCCCGGAGGGGTATTTGCCTTGTTGCAGCAATAGCCTTTCAAATTCATCACGCAAGGCTGTCATCTCTGAAGCAGCCACCAATTCTTCTACCAGATACGCAGGAATAAATACCACACCGTAATCGTTGGCAAAAACGATATCACCCGGAAACACCGTTACATGGCCGATGCGAATTGGGGCGTTGATAGCGGTAGGCGTCATGTCTTT
Source organism: uncultured Flavihumibacter sp. (assembly GCA_964242315.1). Classification (GTDB taxonomy): domain Bacteria; phylum Bacteroidota; class Bacteroidia; order Chitinophagales; family Chitinophagaceae; genus JADCRZ01. The sequence goes on along the minus strand of CAXTDO010000224.1, from coordinate 1,754 downwards.
TATGTAGGAGGGGTCATGACCTTTCACCCAGGCATTAAAACCTTTGGTTTCTTTTAGTTCCTGCATATCGCGGATAGAGCCGTAGAAAATAACGCCGTTGCCGGTTTTACCATAAATAGCATTACCCAGGCTTGACCCGATAAGCGTACCATCTACCACTTTACCATAACCATCGGCAACATAAATGTCGCCTTTTGTCAAGATGTCGATAGGCCAGATATTGATGCCTCCTTTTTGTGAACGGCCCTCTGTTTTACCCTGCGCTTTCACAAGGCTGTCTAGATCAGGTCTTGCAGGCATAAACTGTGCAGTTACTACTCTACCTACCATTGTTTCGCCGGGTTTAAGAATGATCCAGTCTTTTTCTACCTGGTTACGGTAGCCTTTACGTCCCAGGTATCCCCATATCTGTTCGAGGGTAGCTTCGTGCAAACGTTCCAGCACTATATCAGGCACTTTTGGCCGTCCGTCGGCAAAGCGTTCTCCTTTCCATTGTGATGTTAACATTTTAACATATTCAGGTGATGCGCCAATTTCCTGGGCGGAAGCAAAGAAGGCGCCTGAAACAAGGGCAAGGACTAAGATTGATTTTATAAGCATAATGAAAGTGTATGTTTTTTAAAGATTGTTTTTGTCTGAACTGTGATTTATTTGATTCAATGATGACTATCATGGCCTTAACATAATAACAATATTCAATACTTAATGAAGCGCTTCTAATAAAATGATGTTGGTATTATATTGAAAATTGATTGTTGCATATTGAATATTTTCCCCTATGCCACAAACATCAAATCTGTCAAGATGTGTTATCAATCATAGTCCATCATAAAATCATTTAATCACAATTCAAAAGGCACGTTTTGTGTTACTGATTGCCTGCATTAAACCGCGCATATACCCGAAAGCATACAGCGATCCGATATTACTGTATCCGGGGTGGTCGTTACTGTCGCCGGCCATTGTAGGCACATGATCGGGACGAATAGGACCCTTGAATCCAATATCGTAATAAGCCTGCATGGCGGCATGCATATCTATCTGCCCTTCATCGTGAAATGTTTCCTCAAATTTAAATTTACCTCCTCTTACGTTACGGAAATGTACAAAATGTATCACTCCACGCTTTCCAAAATCTTTTACTACCGTTGGTATATCAACCCCCATCAGTGAAAAATTACCCTGGCACATGGTGATGCCATTGCTGGGGCTCTTAACAATATCCAGCATGCGCTTGAAATTATCTACCGTTGTCATGATACGCGATATGCCCTTAATACTATCTACCTGCGGATCATCAGGATGCATGGCCAGCTTCATTCCTATTTTCTCCGCTTCAGGAACAACGGCTTTCAGAAAATACTCCAGGTTTTTCCAAAGGGTTTCTTTGGTAACAACGCCGTATTCGGTATTGGGCGCATTTTTTATATCTTCATAATCAAAAGCAGTCACCAGAGCGCCTCCACGGCCAGGCTTATCCATTTTGGTACGGTACCAGCTTATTACAGGCATCCAGTTATAACATATCACATCAATATCACCATACTGCCTGATGTTTTTCATATAGGTGATGAAGTTGGCAATTTCTTCATCCTTACCCGGCAGTCCTAATTTCGTTAAGGTGTTTAGCGATGCCGGGCCTTCTATCACTCTTAACTTTAATCCCACCTTTTCCCAGGCTTCTTTATTGGCGGTGATTACTTTAGGGTCCCATGCCGGAGAATCTGCCATTCCAACCATCTTTGGATTGATTC
>CAXTDO010000223.1:1902-8309 GCA_964242315.1 uncultured Flavihumibacter sp. | reverse complement strand
GTTACCAGCTATGAGGTATGGGGTATGAGGTAACAACAGCCAGCTATTTAGAGGGGATATACCGGGGTTTAATTGCATACCCCATACCTCACACCTCATACCTGATACCGACAGCAATTTGTTTAATTTGCGCTATAAATTCCTACATGAACAGTGAATCAAGAAACATCTTTACAAGAAACCAGGCGTCTTTCTTCCCTGTAATAAATTTTGATCCGAAGAAAGATAAATTGTTACAGCTTGATTTTACGCAGCATAACTCAGAACTTACAAGTGATATTATAGAAAATACTTCGCTGTTCTCGGCATACATCAATAATAAATTAAGGAAAGCACATTGTAACCTGGGTATTGGTGGATATGGAGAAAACCGGACTGTGTACAGCCGAAGCCGTATGTTTGATGCAATAAACTCTTTTGAGGAGCCCCGGCGATTACACCTTGGGACAGATATCTGGGCGCCGGCCGGCACCGCTGTTTTTGCACCTATCGGCGGTATGGTTCACGGCTTTGCTTTCAACGATCATTTCGGAGATTACGGCGCCACCATGATACTGCTTCATCAGCTCGATGGCTTCCCTTTTTATACGTTATACGGACATATAAGTCTCCGCGACATCAGCATGCTTCGCGAAGGTCAATACATCATAAGGGGTGCAGAAATAGCTCATTTCGGTGAACCTCACGAAAACGGCCACTGGCCGCCACACCTGCATTTTCAGATCATCTTCGATATAGGAGTTAATGAAGGAGATTACCCCGGCGTTTGTAAATTTTCTGAAAGAGAAAAATATATGAATAACTGTCCCGACCCGGATTTGATACTTCGGATGAATCGGTTTATTAGTAAGGTTTGAGGTAAGAGGTATGAGGTATGTGAATTAGAATTATGAATGATTAATTATTAATGAAAACCGTTTTAAAAATCAAAGAACTACTATACAGCATCTAACCGTTAATCATTAATAATTAATCATTCAGAATTCATACCCCATACCTCATACCCCATACCTGACAGCTATCTGCCACAAAAACTTTCCACCATTTCTTTCCACTCCTGCTCCAAAGAGTAAGCGGGCATTGGCTTACCGGCGCAACGGTACCAATAGCCTGCATTACCGGCGTCTCCTTCTTTGCGGTGCAGGTAAGCATGCAGCCATGATCCCTCTTTATCACTAATATCCTGTGCTATTTCATGGGCCTTTTCCCAATCATTTTTTCCATCGTACCATAAAGCTTTAAGGTATAGGGATAATTTATCGGGTGGGGTTCCGGATGTTAAGGATGTGTTGAACTCGTCGTAAGTCATGAAGTAAGATTATAAGAATCAAATCGTAATTTGTCTATGCTTCAAAAATCCTGCATTATTGAGTAGTAATACCTGCCAGCAAACTGCTTATTTCCTTTTGTGTGGAGAGCGTATGATCTTTTGCATACCAAAGGTGAACGGCTTCTTTGATCTCATCATACGATAATTCCTGCTGTTTCATTTCATAAAACTTTTGTTGTATTGCCGCGGGCCTTGGTCCCCAGTTAAATAATTCTTCATTATTTTTATTATAAACAATCAGCTTTGGAATGCTTCTGCTGGTGCCATTGGTTAAATACTGATCCATAAGCTCAGGATTTTCATCGCGCAGCAACAATAACAGTTGTATGTTTTTGTTTAAAACAGCCAGGGCATTTAATACGGGAAGGATCTGGGCCGCATCGCCACACCAGCCCTCAGTAAGTACCAGCCATTTTTGAGGAGTTATTATGCTTTCAACGATATCTTTTACATCTGGTAAAATCTGAATTGTTTTTTCAATGCGGTGCATTCGATATACATTAAGCTTTGTATAAGCGACCAGAGATTCTGATTGTACAGGACCTGTTACCTTGTTTTGAGCAAGTAAATCATTCACCCTGTTTTTATAGGTTTCATAATTCAGTGCTTTCTCTTCATACTTTTTATCTAACAGGGTACTCTTGTTTGTAAACGCTTCCATTTAAATTGCAGGTTTCATCAGTCAGTTAATAATAGCATCAGCACTTCTTATTGAGGGGCCTTTAATAATTTAAACGCGTGTGTCCATTGGTTTTTAACGAAGCCAGGGATGCACCAAAGCATACATAAAGGTTCTATAGCTCTTGCAGCTTCCGCCTGGCCCATATCTTCAGTTTCCCAGCCAAATGCGTCGAGTATCTTAGTTACACTTTCCTTTGCCTCATTGTTGTTGCCGCATATAAACATAGTAGGTTTAATGCCACCATAATCAGGTTTATACATAGCCAGATTTCCAACACTGTTGAAAGCTTTTACAATATGAGCTTCAGGCGCCAACTGCTGGATTTTTTCCATCAAAGATTCATTAGGTGTGGTAAAATATTTCAACACGCCATTTACGGGTGGTTCTTTAGCGATAGGATTGGTAGTATCTATCACTACCTTGTTAGAAAGATTTTCAGCACCCGACTGTTTAATCACCTCTTCAACAACATCGCCTTCCACACACAGCACCAGAAGCTCGCCGAAGGCAGCAGCCTCGGCAAACTTTCCCGTTTTACCGTTTACGTGATCGTTCTTCCATTTTACTACTTCATCCTTAGAGGTGTTTCTCGTGCCGAGCATTACATCGTACCCCTCATTTAAAAAAGCGCTTGCCAGAACACGGCCAACCGCGCCGGAACCAAGGATCCCTATTTTTAAGTTTTTGTCAGGCATCTTCTGAGTTTTTATTTTTTGATTTACTTTTTATGTTTTGAAAACTTTATTAAAGCTGATAGGTATTAATTGTTAGCGGTAAATTGTTAATTGTTATGCTTGTTTCATGCAACCTGTGTTATAAAAATTTATAATTAGTCATTCACACTAAGAACTAACATTAACTCTTACAGTTTATCCGTTACCTTATTTAATGTTTGCGCCAGTTTATCGCTGTCTTCCTTTCCCAGAATAGTAGAATAGTTTTCATAAAAATCATCACTGCACTTTTTTAACCTCGGTTGCAGGTTACGCGCTTTTGATGTGGGGAATATATTAATAGCCTTACCGTCAGCCGTGCGCTTTATAAGTTTCTTTGTCTCCAGTTTATCTAATAACCTGGTGATTGTGGAAGGAGTAAGCAATAGTTCATTTACCAGCGCACCTGGTTGAATGCCAGGCTCATCAAGCACCGTCATTAATAAATATGCATGACTGGGAGACAGGTCAACACTTTTCCAGGAACTGTTTGCCAGCTTTTCAATCTTTCTTGCCAAAGCATTGGAAGAAAAATATACACACTTGCAATACCGGCTGTTACTTGCTTTCATCATTAATAATATAAAGCTAGGAATTTATTTGTATATACAAATAAAATTTATTTTTCAGATAAGGAATCAGCTAAATGGCCATCCAAAGGGAAATAGAACTGCACCAATGCTTTACCGCTGACATCTGACGGCTGACTGCTGATAGCTGTATAAAGCGTTGGCAAAACTCTCAGTACAAATTCTTAATTTTACCTGATGTCTAACGCTAATTTAAATACCGGTAAAGATCCATTAACGCCTGCGGAAAAAGAGTTTGAAAACAACATTCGTCCGGCTGTTATCGAAGAATTTTCCGGGCAGGCACAGATCATAGAAAACCTGAAGATATTCATTAAGGCTGCCAGACTTAGAGGGGAGGCGCTGGATCATATCCTCTTTCATGGCCCGCCGGGACTGGGTAAGACAACGCTGTCGCGAATTGTTGCCAATGAATTAGGTGTTAAAATCCGTGAAACTTCCGGGCCCGTGATTGAAAAACCGGGCGACCTTGCAGGCCTGTTAACCAACCTTGAAAAGCATGATGTTTTATTTATAGATGAAATTCACCGGTTAAGCAACGTAGTAGAAGAATATCTGTATGCCGCTATGGAAGATTTTCGGATTGATATAATGATTGATACCGGTCCTAACGCGCGAAGCATCCAGATCAACATAGAACCTTTCACTTTAGTAGGCGCTACCACCAGAAGCGGTTTGCTTACTGCGCCTTTATTGTCTCGCTTTGGTATTAAATCAAGACTGGAATATTATGATGCCGCAACGCTGCAAAAAATTATCATCAGGGCGGCTGCCATCCTGAATACTACCATCACCTCCGATGCCTCTTTTGAAATTTCGAGGCGAAGTCGCGGCACACCGCGTATTGCCAACGGATTGCTGCGAAGGGTAAGAGATTTTGCACAGGTGCTTGGAAACGGCATTGTTGACCTGGGCATCACCCAGTATGCTTTAAAAGCATTAAACGTTGATGAGCATGGACTGGATGAAATGGATAACCGGATCCTTCTTACTATCATTGAAAAGTTTAAAGGAGGTCCGGTAGGTATTACTACCATCGCTACCGCTGTTGGTGAAGAAACCGGCACGCTTGAAGAAGTGTACGAACCGTTTTTGATTCAGGAAGGTTTTATGATGCGAACGCCAAGGGGTAGGGAAGTAACTCCCAAAGCGTATGAGCATCTGGGTAAAAAGCCATTTACAAAAGATGGAACACAATTTCTCTTTTAAACAAAAGGCCTTGCAGCATTAAACTGCAAGGCCTTTTGTTATAGTCATTATTTATTAAACTACGGCAGCAGGCACTACCAACCTGAAGCCATTTCCGTGAATGTTTACAATTTCAATGTTAGCATCATCTTTTAAATACTTGCGAAGTTTAGCAATATATACATCCATGCTGCGACCGTTGAAATAAGTATCGCTTCCCCATATTTTCTTAAGTGCCTGTTCTCTTGGCAGCAGGTCGTTCTTGTGCTCTGCCAGCATCTTTAATAACTCATTTTCTTTGGGAGACAAAGTTTGCATCTGACCACCGTGACTTAACTCTCTCAGCTTTGGATTAAAATGATAAGTGCTGAGATCGTATTCCGTATTGGTACTTTCGCGGTTCTGTTCTTCATTGCGCTTAAGTATGGCTTTTATTTTCAGCAACAGCACTTCACTGTCAAAAGGTTTTGTTATGTAATCATCAGCGCCTAATTTGTAACCCTGGATGATATCTTCTTTCATTGTTTTAGCGCTTAGAAAGAACAAGGGTATATCGGGATCAACATCACGGATTTCTTCTGCAACGGTAAATCCATCCATATTGGGCATCATAACATCCAGCAGGCATAAGTCGAATTTTTCTCTTTGAAAAGCTGCTAATCCTAAACGGCCGTCTCTTTCAAGCACTACATCATAATCATTTAACTCCAAATAATTTTTTAATACCGAACCTAAGTTGGTATCATCCTCACACAATAAAATTTTTCCTTTGGTTCCTTCCATGATATAATATTTACTTCAAAATAAAGTTAAATCATTCATCCTGGATATCAATAGGGAATAAGATTTTGTTAAAGTGCCCGTCTACAGGGTGTTTAAGCAGCACAACTATTTTTATAGCTGTCAGGTATGCATTTCTTAATTTTGAGGTATAACACAATAATATGGCATTGAAAGTAACGTCTGAGAATAAGTTAAAGAAGCTGATAATAATTGGTGATCGTGTATTAATCCGGCCGGTAAAACCTGATGAGCGCACTGGAAGTGGTTTGTATCTTCCGCCGGGTGTTCAGGAAAAGGAAAAAGTACATCAGGGTTATGTAATGAAAGCCGGCCCCGGTTATGCCATTCCGATGCCCGGAGAAGATGAGCCCTGGAAGAACGAAGAAGATAAAGTTAAGTATATACCCTTACAAGCCCGCGAAGGCGACCTTGCAATATTCTTATCAAGCGGCGCCACCGAAGTAATGCATTCAGGAGAAAGATATCTGATAGTACCGCAGAGTTCTATTCTGATGCTGGAGCGGGAGGAGGATTAGGCGTAAGTGTAAACCTATAAGATTTTAAAAACCTTATAGGTTTTTCGGTGAGTGTTTTCTTAAAGCAAAATAATCACTCTCCTTCATCACTCCACCGTTAAACAACCTTATTTGTTATTTCCCTCCAAACCTGTAACTTCCGCCCTCAATCTCTTAATCATGCCCGAAAACGAAAAATTCCTTCAAGCTATAAAAGATGGTTACTCATTCAAAGGCGAGGCCGCTAAAATTGGCGTTGCCATGCTCGACGGAGAAGCTATCACCGGTGCCGACATCTTACTGCCTTTAAAAACAATGAACCGTCATGGACTGATTGCGGGTGCTACCGGAACAGGTAAAACAAAAACCCTGCAGTTGATCAGCGAATGCCTGAGCGATGCCAGTGTGCCGGTGTTATTGATGGATATTAAAGGTGACCTGAGCGGCATAGCCGAACCCGGTGAAATCAATGATAAAATCATTGATCGCTACAAGAAAATAGGAATGGACTTCAAGCCGGCTTCCTACCCTGTGGAGCTGATGACACTCAGCCAGCAAAAAGGAGTTCGGCTAAGGGCTACTGTTAGTGAATTCGGACCGATACTG
>CAXTDO010000223.1:0-1892 GCA_964242315.1 uncultured Flavihumibacter sp. | reverse complement strand
CTGCTGAGCAAAATCTTAGCGCTCAACGATACCCAGGGCGGCCTGGTGGCAATGATCTTCAAATACTGCGATGATAACCAGCTTCCATTGCTGGACCTTAAAGATTTTATACGAGTGCTTCAATACGTTTTCGATGAAGGAAAAACAGCACTGGAAAAAAACTATGGAAAAATATCAACCACCTCAACAGGCACCATCCTTCGCAAAGTGGTAGAACTGCAACAGCAAGGCGCAGATGTTTTCTTCGGTGAGAAAAGTTTTGAAGTAGATGACCTCATGCGCATCAGCAACGATGGCCGCGGAATGGTGAGCATTTTACGTGTGACCGACCTCCAGGACAGGCCAAAATTATTCTCCACATTCATGCTGCAGCTTCTGGCCGAATTGTATGCGAGCAGTCCCGAAGAAGGCGACCTTGATAAACCCAAACTGGTTCTTTTCATAGACGAAGCCCATCTTGTTTTCCAGGAGGCAAGCACCGCACTGCTGCAGCAAATAGAAACGATCATAAAATTAATCCGTTCCAAGGGCATCGGAATATTTTTCATCACACAAAACCCCATGGACATTCCGGATGGTGTTCTCGGACAATTAGGAATGAAGATCCAGCATGCCCTGAGAGCTTTTACAGCGGCCGACAGGAAAGTAATAAAACAAACGTCTGAAAATTATCCCGATTCAAAATTTTATAAAACAGATCAACTGATCACACAAATGGGCATCGGTGAAGCGATGGTTACTTTCCTTAATGAGAAAGGTATTCCTACACCGCTGGCCCATGTACTGCTATGCACACCCCGCAGCCGGATGGATGTTTTAAGCGATAATGAAATAGACACCCTAACATCGCAATCAAAACTTGTTGCCAAATACAATCAGGTCATCGACAGCGAAAGCGCTTACGAAATACTCAATGATAAGTTAGCAGAGGCAGCAGAAAAGTCTTCACCTGCAACAGCTACTTCTTCAAAGAAACCTGAGAAATCAACGCTGGAGCAGGTGCTTGATAATTCTATCGTAAAGCAGGTTGGAAGAACTGCTGCAGGTATCATTACAAGAAGTTTGTTGGGCGCCCTTGGCCTTGGTGGAAGAAGCAGGAGAAGATACTAAACCTATAAGGTTTTCAAAACCAGCGAAGCGGGCGAGCTTCGCTAGGTTTAAAAGCGAGGACCCACCCTCTTAACCATCCCCGCTTCATTCACCTCAATTTTTTTCTCTGCCTGTAGAAACTCCATTACTTTCCACAGCTTTTCCTTTTTTATCCCATTCAGATTTTTTACAAGATCGCGGGCATGAACAGGCTCGTTGATAGATGTAAGAATACGCGTTTCTATACTATAAAATTCATCAGAAGCTATCACCAGCTTTTGCTTTTTTAAACAGTTGTCGCAGATTCCGCAATCCTTCATATTATCATCACCAAAATAATTCCCTGTAAGCCTGCTTCTGCACATGCCGCTTTGCATATAGTTGATCATGGCTTCTACTCTTTCCTTATAACGTTGCCGGCGTTCATTGTACTGGCGCATATCAATCTGAAGATCCTCCGCCTTTACCCTGTTCTTTATAAAAAATAATTGCGGCGTATCTTTCTGTAAAGTGTACGATAATATGCTGAACGAATCCAGTTGCTGTAATAATCGAATCACTTCTTTTACATCCGTTTTTAACAGGTAAGCCAATGACTTTTCATTGATGTTAACTTCCTGATCAAAAACCCCTTCATAAGATCGCAGTAACACTTTTATAACAGGTTCTAATGAAGGATGAGCCGCTTCAAATTGATACAACGTTTCCTTATTGCAGGTGAATATTATCTTTGAAGAGATGAAGATCTGTTCATTAAAAGCAATATGGTTTTCATGTTCCAGAACTTTTAAAGTATTTACAAC
>CAXTDO010000222.1:0-8317 GCA_964242315.1 uncultured Flavihumibacter sp. | reverse complement strand
TATAGGAATGTCAGGATTTATTCAAAACCATGTATAGCTATAGCCGGACGAGTCACATTACGAATAAAATCGTACACCAGGTGTACGAAAACGAACACTTCATTTCTAAATATATCAGACAAGCCTTACGTATAGAGCGTTTTACTTTTGGCATGCCCGTTGATCCGGTACGCCGGTCATAACCGTGAAACAAACGTCTCATTTAAAACGCCTCCGATGTTTAAAAACTATGTAAAGCTGGCTTTTAGAAAGATGGTGAAGCATAAAGCTTACGCCGCCATAAATATTTCCGGACTGGCAATAGGTATTGCGTCCTGCCTGCTGTTGCTAACAATTGTAAAGTACGAACTGAGTTATGACGCCTATCAAATTAATTACAAACGTATCTACCGGGTAGTTACCACCGATACTTATCCAGATGGAATCAGTTATCAGGCAGGTATTCCCTTTCCTGCACTCAACGCCTTACGGGCCACATTCCCTTCATTTACAACAGGAGCCTTTTTCTCAAGCAATGGCAGTCAGGTTACTGTAATGGACAACGCCGTTGTTAATACGTCAAGCCCTAAAAAATTTATTGAAGAAAATGGCTTTGTATTCTGCGATCCGCAGTTCTTCCAGGTATTCCAATATACCTGGCTTGCAGGCGCACCATCGGTGCTGGATCAACCAAATGCAACGGTGCTTACACAAAGCATGGCTGAAAAATATTTCGGTGACTGGAAATTTGCCATGGGAAGATTTCTGAAGTTAGACAATGCGACTACAGTAAAAGTAGAAGGTATTATTAAGGATGTTCCTGCCAACACCGATTTCCCGTTAAGCATCATAACTTCATTTGAAACCGTAAAAGCAAACGCAAAAACCTTCGGTTACACCCCAGACTGGGGCAACACTACCAGCAACTTTCAGCTATTCATGTTATTACCGCCGAATGTTGCAGTGGACAATATCAACAGCCGGCTTGCGCTATTCAGTAAAAAGAATGAAAAACAGGATATGGTCAGCAAGCGAAATCATTATTTACAGCCTTTATCTGAAATACGTTTTGATTCCCGGTTCGGGAGCTTTGGTGATCATATCACCAGCAAAGCCACTTTATGGACACTTTCCCTCATCAGCGTCTTTATTATCATAATGGCTTGTATCAATTTCATCAACCTCTCCACTGCACAGGCAATTGGAAGGTCAAAGGAAGTAGGAATTAGAAAAGTGCTGGGCGGTAACCGCCTCCAGCTATTCGGACAGGTAATGGGCGAGACGGCCATGATCGTATTTATCTCTATTGTTCTGGCTATCGGTATTGCCCTCCTATCACTCCCATATGTAAAGCATATTGACTCCATACAGGAACCATTAAAACTATTGACAACAAACACGCTTCTGCTGTTATCGGGCCTGCTGGTTTTTGTAACATTCTTTTCCGGCCTGTATCCTGCTTTAATATTATCCGGATTTAAACCGGCTCTCGCCCTGAAAAATAAGATCACGTCAGCAGCGGTTGGCGGCATCTCTTTAAGAAGGGGACTGGTAATCACGCAATTTGCCATGTCACAAACATTGATCATCGGAACAATAGTAGCCATCAGCCAGATGAATTATATCCGAAACGCAGACGTAGGCTTTAACAAAAATGCCTTATTCAGCATCAGAGCAAATACTGACAGTATTGTGTATGCGAAGCAGGATGCATTTAAACAAAAACTGTTACGGATTCCCGGTGTACAGTCGGTAAGCTTTAGTTCAGACGTGCCTTCGAGTGACAATAACTGGAGCGGTAATTTTGCATTTGATCACAAACCGGATGAAAATTTCAGTGTGTTCAGGAAGGCGGCAGATGAAGACTATGTTAACACATATGGCCTGCATCTGCTGGCAGGAAAAATGTATGAAAAAAGCGATACCATGCGGGAATTGCTTGTAAATGAAACCCTGGTAAAAAAGCTAGGCGTATCCCATCCGCAGGACATCATAGGCAAAGAAATAAAATCCGGCCGTAACATCTGGAGAAAGATTTCAGGAGTAGTAAAAGATTTTAACAACAACTCCCTCCGGGAAGACATTAAACCGCTGATACTGTTTCAGCGCCGGGACCGGTATAGCGTAACCGGAATAAAGATCGCTGCGTCCGGCATCAGCGAAACACAGGCAAAAATAGAAACTGCCTGGAATGAATACTTCCCCGAGTATGCTTATACCAGCTCTTACGTAGATAAAGACATAGCTGATTTTTACAAACAGGAAGAGCAGCTTACACTGTTGTATAAAATCTTCGCCGGCATTGCTATTTTTATTTCCTGTCTAGGCTTATATGGACTCGTTTCTTTTATGGCATTACAAAAAACAAAGGAAATCGGCATCCGGAAACTATTGGGTGCTACAGTTCATAGTATAATCTACCTGTTTTCTAAAGAGTTCATTGTGCTTATCATCATGGGATTTTTTGTGGCAGCTCCCGTCGCTTATTTTATGATGCATACCTGGTTAGAAAATTTCGTTTTTAAGGTCAATATCAGTCCTGTTATGTTTATGATAGCGGTACTATCTTCCCTAATTGTAGCATGGTTGACTGTGGGGTATAAATCTGTGAAAGCTGCATTACGAAATCCTGTGGAAAGTTTGAAAAGTGAGTGAAACAGTAAGGATGGCATGAATATAAAGCTTTGATTTTTCAGCTTGGCCTGTCAATTAGATTGAATTTAGTGATATTTGTAAGAATTGCGAATGCTCTAAATTGGAAATGTTGATGAGAATTAAAAAAGTTGTTATAAAAAATTTTAAGAGATTTACTGATCTTACTATTTCAGATATTCCGGAGAGTTCTAAACTAGTATTATTAATCGGTTCTAACGGTTCTGGGAAATCGTGTGTGTTTGATGCTTTTGATTGGCTAGGGAAGGGCTATAAAAAACCAATGCCATATGAATATGATACAACTGATTACTATCAGAAAAAAATAAATGGAAGTAAGTCTACGGCTCTAATAGAGCTAATTGATGGGCGAGAAATTGAAAGGAATGGCGGTGAAATCATTAAAGGAGAAGCATTAATTTCAAAGTTTTTGGGCAGGAGCAGCATTCGTATCGTACCGAGAATCACTAACAATGCCAATACTGCAAATGTATCTACTGATCGGGATAGTCCAGATACTTACATTGAAAATGATACTCGTTTTATAAATGATGTCTATTTATTTATTGAAGAAATTAATAACGCCCTTCGAGAGCCTGTATTTGAAGGAAAACAGGCTGATACATTACAAATATTTAAAAATTATATTGAACCTTTAAATCAATCGTTATTAAATATTTTTGGGGGTAGTGAAACGACGACCATCCAGATTATCCAATTTCAGGATGCTTCGCCTAGAACTACAGCTAAATTAATTTTCAAAAAGGGAGCATCAAAGATCAATTATGATTTACTAAGTCATGGTGAAAAACAAGTCGTAATTTTATTAATAAATTTCATCGTTCGGCAGGAATATTATAAAGATGCTATAGTATTTATTGATGAAATGGATTCTCACTTGAATACTGCCTTACAGTCAACTTTACTAAATGAAATAATAGCAAGATGGATTCCCGGTAATTCTCAGCTCTGGACTGCCTCTCATGCCTTAGGATTTATCGATTATGCGAGAAATAGTGACGAAGCATCAATTATCGATTTTAATTTACTTGATTTTGATACTAAAAAGCAGGTTACACCGCAACCAAAAGAAAAATTGGATGTGTATGAAATCGCAATTCCTAAATCTACAATAGCATCAATTCTAAGTGGATACAAACTAGTAATAGTTGAAAATAAAAATGATGAACATTTTAATGCTGCTTTAGGAGAAAACGGATACTTATTTTTACCCGCTAATAATAATACACAAGTTTATCTTACTGTTAAAGAAGACAAAGATAAACTAGGATTGCGCGACCGTGATTATTTACGTAGTGATGAAATAGAAAGCATTAAAGCACACCTGCCGAATTTGAAAATATTATCATTCTATACGTTTGAAAACTATATTTATCATCCTGAAAATATTGCTGAATTGATGCTTAATGGATTTAATAAAGAAGAATACATTGATGATATAATCAATCAAAAGAATGAAAATTTAATCAGTATAGTCAGCGAGATAGGAACTTCAAGGAATTATTATGTTGAATTTAAAGACGGTATCAAGAACGATAATAATCTTAAACCAATCACTGATGCATTACAGAGTAATAAATTTGAAGACTTTTATGTATATTTTAATATGAAAAAACATTTTAATAAGAAATACCTTTCACAATTTAAATACCTATTGAGTGATTTGTCAAAAACCAACTGGTTTAAACAAGAAATCTTAAAAACCCTGGACAGTTAAAGTTTGTTAGATGAGGTATAATATCTTTGTCAATCAATGTTCGTTATATAAAGGTTACGAGACTTTTTTTGCTTCTAAGGTCATAATTATAATTTTATTCCTTTCCCTAAAAACCCACGCCACCAATTACTATTTTTCAAACATCAACAGCAATGACGCTAACGCCGGAACAGCAACTGCTCCGTGGGCATCGTGGTCAAAGGTTAACAGTACGCTGGAAAAAGCCAGGCAAGGCGATACACTATTCTTTGCAAAGGGAAGTACCTGGTACGGCAACATTACCGTAACCCCTAATTCTGGGGTAACATTTACGGCATACGGTAATGGCGCAAGGCCGGTTATTACCGGTCTTACAACCATAACTTCCTGGAAAGAAACAGCTCCAGGAAGTCATATCTGGGAAGCCCCCTGCAATAGTGGTAACAATCTTGATCTTGTTACAATAAAAGGAGTGGTAGTGCCGGCAGGAAGGACACCAAATGCAGGCGCTTACTTCGATATAGACAGCTACACAAATCTAAACGGAGGCTTTGGCACCATCACATCGGCAGCAACATCCGAATCAAAACAAAACTGGACCGGCGCAGAAGCCGTCATTCGTGTTAATGAATATAACCTCGACAGGGATCTTGTTACTGCACATCGTAACAACACGATCACTTATGCCTCGCCAGCTAATCCAAAAAGCATAGACGGAAACGGGCAAAAGTTTTTTATACAAAAGCATCGCGCTACGCTTGACGCTCAGAATGAATGGTACTATAATTCCGCTTCTCACCTGCTCATGATGTATTCTACAAAAAATCCTTCTTCATTGCAGGTTCAGGCAGCTACCATCGATAATTTTTGCATTGCCAGTTACCGGAATCACATCTCATTTGCCGGGATTAAATTTAAAGGAATGGACTCAATGGTAATCAGCGCAAGGATGCCTGTCAAATATCAGATCGATAACTGTGAGTTTGAAGACATCGGAGTAGACGCAATAAGTCTGGATACCGACTCAAGTGTGAGCATTATTAATTGCATATTCAACAGGATCGGTAACACGGCTATTGTTGCAAGATACTCCACTCACATTTCCATTCTCAATAACGCTATTGATTCATGCGGACTGGTGAAAGGCATGCTGCTGCCAAATAATCAGCAGGGCAACGGCATTATGGTGGAGGTTTACAATAAATCCGGTGTATTGGGCGACAGTACCGTTATAAAAAATAATTCGGTTACTAATGTAGGTTACTGCGGTATCAGGTGGACCGGAACCAATGCATTGATACAATATAACTTTGTTGACGGATACGGCTTTACCCTCGCCGATGCCGGCGGAATATATACCAACGGAGATTACAATCTGAAAAATAAGAGGCTGGTAACTGATAATATAGTGCTTAACGGACATGGCAACCATGATATGTATTCGGTTACAGGTGACCGTGGCATGCCGGGCATATACGTTGATGACGATGGCGGACAGATAAGCATACACAACAATACCATTGCAGACGCAACACGCGCGGCTATTTTCCTTCACAATGCCGTAGAAATAGATGTTACCAATAACAGGATTAAAGCAGGAAAGGGAGAGGTAGGTATTGCATTGGAAGATGATAATCTGGGTATTGCCATAAGAAATATTGTTGTTACCGGTAACGAAATTTATACCCGTCCGGGCATTAACGCAATACAGCTTCGCAGCGACGAAAATGATTACCGGTTGATGGGCAAATTCTTTAACAACAAGTACTTGAGAAGCTCAGCGGGCAACCTGTTCAATGTTATCGGCAAAAGCAAGGCCAGTTATTCTTTGTCTTCCTGGAAAACAAAGTTTGGCTGGGATGAAGGCTCTACAATTACCGAGGTAAACGATCAGTCGGTAAAGCTTGAGTTAGGTAACAACGATATCAAGACTGACAAAGTATTAAAACAACGCAGTACCGGTTCAGTGTTGCGTTATCAAAGAAAACTCGTAAGGTGAGCCGTATTTAAACACAGAGCGCACAGAGCGAGGAAACACAGAGAGCGCAGAGGAGACCCTCTGCGCTCTCTGTGTTTAAATAGCGGCCTGAAACTAACGCTTCATAAAATTACGAAAGCTAACTGCACCATAGCCTGAGAAAATCCCTAAATGTCCACTTCGCTTGGTATACGGTTCTGCTCCATATGCCTCACCTCATATAGCGTATTCAAATTCTTAACTTAAAATTTAAAAAAAACATTCCCATTTATGGAATGAATCACTATTATTTAAGCCATTCATCTTGTTGATTGTTAATTGGTTATGCAACTGGCATCAGGGTTGGTTATATCCTGCATATCATATATTCCTAAAACCCAATTATTACCAGCATCTCCAAACCAAATTTATGAAAAGACATCTAGCTATCCTTTCCCTGATTATCACGTTTGCAACTTCCGGCATTTATGCGCAGCCGAATATTTTTAACCCGAACGATTCGATTGTTAGTTACAATTCCGCTAACCCACCCGCTGTTCCTGCTGCTAACACTATGGCAAAATGGGTTAAATCCACTACAAGGATTACCTGGAACACCAGCAAGTTTAAGGCGTACATCTGGAATGGCATGGCTTTCCGTTTACGGTTTCCAAACGGTTACAATGCCGCCGACACTACTAAAAAATATCCTGTAATTTTATTTCTGCATGGTGCAGGTGAAATTAAAGGCATTTATGATAATGAAGATCAGTTGTTCTGGGGTGCTCAGCCGTTTCAGGCCAAGATTGATTCCGGCAAATTCAATGCTTTTTTATTATTTCCGCAGGTGAGCGCTAACGCATGGGATTACTCTTACTATACCAGGATTAACAGTATCCTGGATTCCCTGCAAAAATATGTGAAGGCCGATCCAGATAGAGTAATTGCAATGGGGCTTTCCAATGGCGGGTTTGGCGCTATGTCTTATGCTGCAAATTTCCCGCAGCGCGTATCAACTATCATAGCCAGCTCCCCGGCATTAATTCAACTGATACAGGGTACAATAGATAACGTGATTCACATTCCTTTTTGGGTTGCATCCGGCGGACTTGATATAAGTCCCGCACAACAGGTTGTGGCCACTTATGTTGATACACTAACCTCCAAAGGCGGCGACACCAGGTATAATTTTTACCCGGCTTTAGGGCATGAGACCTGGGGACAAATGTGGTCCGAACAATGGTTACTGCCTTACTGGAATAATGCACATACTGCCAATCCGATCATCTTTAATAAAAATAGCCAGTTTTGTGCTAACGCTGTTGCGGCAAAATTGGGCATCACACAGGGCTTTGCCGAGTACCAATGGCAGGTTAATGGCGCAGACATCCCCAATTCAAACACCAATGACATAATAGGTACACAGTTGGGTAGCTATCGCGCGCGTTTCAGGCGTCTTGCCGGCGGTACCTGGTCTGACTGGTCACCGGTTCCTGCTGTAATTACAGCGTTGCCTCCTGCGGTATCTCCTTCCATATCTGTAACAGGTATAAAAAGTGTTGTGTTACCTGCCGCTGACGGAAGCACCACAACTCCACTGGAACTGCCAACAGGACTCGCTACTTACGAATGGAGAAGAGCAAGTGACAGCGTAATTGTAAACACCTCCCGTACTTTTGCCGCTCCGGTAGGACAGTATATTGCAAAAGCTACCAATTGTAACTCGTCTTTTTCTCCCGTATTTAAAATCATCAACGCTACCGGTTTTCCAAAACCTGATTCTGCTCGTAACATAATAGTTACACGATTGTCTGCTACAAGTATCAAATTGAAATGGACGGATGTTGCAAATCCCGTTTCCAATGAAACCGGCTTCGAAATTTACCGCGCTTCCAAAGCAGGCGGTACTTATACAATGGTCGGTATAACAGGTGCAGACGTAAAAACTTACACTGATACTTCCATCGCCGATAATTATAATTTTTACTACCTGGTAAGGGCAGTAAATGCAA
>CAXTDO010000221.1:0-8346 GCA_964242315.1 uncultured Flavihumibacter sp. | reverse complement strand
TTACACTCGGCCGTTCAGCTACCGGGGCGGCATTTACAACAATATATACGTCATCAAATGCTGTTGCGCCATTATTATCAGTAACTGTGAGCCTGAAATCATAGGTGCCCTCTATAAGATTACTTACTGTTGGATTGCTAGCACTAGTAGCACTAAAGGTGAACTGAGCTGGGCCGGAGATTTTGGTCCAGCTATAATTAGTGATCCTGCCGTCAGGATCTGTTCCACTACCCGCAAGGTTTACAGTATTTACAGGCAGTGTTATTGTTTGGTTGGAACCTGCAACAGCAGTTGGAGCCTGATTTTGTACCGGCGGAGTTGGCGTAGCAGCACCTCTGGAGTATTGAAGCATCCATTCATAGATATTTTTATTATTCTCCTTAAAGGAGGGATTGTATGTGGTTGACCAAGCATCATGACCGTTGACAGGAAATATCGTTTTTTTAGCTATCGGATTTGTATTGAATATAGAAAAAGGATTCAACACCAGATTTAAAGCAGCTATTTTAGCAATGTAATCAATTGTATAGGAAGAACTTACATCAGGGTCGTTCAAGTTATGGGTCGCCCATATAGGCATTGCAGACCTTGTAAATACGGAAACACGTTCATCCACAGGACCCGACATCCCACAAACGGGAACTATGGCTGCAATCCTGTTTGCATTATCCATGGTTGCTCCTGCATAATCCCAAACCGCACCTCCGCCCATGCTTAAACCAGTAAGATAGATCCTGCTGGTATTTACCCGGTAATTTTTAACAGCATAATCTATCACTCCTTGTATGTCAGGAGTAGAGGGCCAGTTAAGAAATTGAGGTGAAAGGACTATAAACTTAAAGGTTTCGCCGTTTACGGTAAATGAAACAGGGAAAGTGCCATCTTTAATAGTTCTGGGAGTACCATTTGCCAAAACTTTTGACAACTGGTCAACACCCCCATCTCCTAATTCACCAATGCCATGAAGAAATATAATTAAAGGATAAGTACCTGTTTCCGAACTATAATTTTGAGGTAAGTATTCCCAATAACCCCAGGAATTGCTAATCATAGACACGTGACGCTGGGTATGCGTTTGAGATTTTAATCCTGTAAAGAAAAATTGAAAAAGAAGCAATACTGTAAAATTCAAATAATGTTTTGGGTGTACATGTAACTTCATATCTATAGTGCTAATTAAAAATTCAATTAAAAAGTAATTAATAAATTACGAATGCTCTTTTTGATGGCTAGTGGGCAGCGTGTAGGAAAGGTTTAGGCTGGTGTATGCTTATAACTTCTTAACCGATATAGCACATCCGGAAAACGGCCAAAACCATGCCAATAAGGAACATTCGTATATTCTAAATATAGTGGGTATAACGAAGTTGGTTAATAAACGGTTATTTATAAAGTTGTATGCTAACTTTTAGAATATTTCTTCACCCAAATCAAGAATTCAGTAAAAAAATATGTTATGTTATCATTTTTCTTAATACAAAGTTTAAAGAAATTTATGTGTTCATTTCACACACAACAACTTACTTCAAATAATAATCAACAGGACTTACAACAGAAAATAAACAACAAGGCAATGGTATCGTTTATCATTAACGCTATATTTGGATTTAAATTTTCTGTTTGCCAACTCATTCAAAACTCATTATGAATATCGCTGAGCCGGAGGTGTTTGATGAAAAGGTACTGCACGCGGCAAAACTGCTTTGGGATTATCACCATGTTGGGCACAATGTGGAAGAAAGTGATTGCATTCTGGTGCTGGGCAGTCATGATCTTAGAGTAGCCAGCCGGGGAGCTGAACTTTTCTTACAGGGCCTGGCACCATACCTGATCTTTTCCGGTGGACTGGGAAATTTTACAAAGGAAATTTGGCAGGAAAGCGAGGCAGACCAATTCGCAAGAATTGCGCGCGAAAAAGGTGTTCCTGAAAAAAATATTCTTATAGAAAATCTATCAACTAATACAGGTGAAAATATTTTATATACCCAAAAGTTGCTCTTACAAAAAAACCTCCGGCCTCAATCGTTTATAGTGGTTCAAAAACCTTATATGGAAAGAAGAAGCTATGCTACCTTTAAATTGCACTGGCCCGAAAAAAAGTTATCGGTAACCTCTCCACTGATTTCCTTTGAGGATTATCCAACAGAAGATATCTCTCTAAGGAAAGTAATTAATATAATGGTAGGTGATTTACAACGAATTAAAATATACCCTTCCAAAGGATTTCAGATTGCTCAGGAAATACCAGAAGAAGTTTGGAATGCTTATGAAATGTTGATAGATAAGGGATTCTCACAGCATCTGATCAGATAATAATTAAGTCATACTATTAATTATAAACTATTGTGAAGATATTTACGTAATTATAAAAAACTTCGAACTTTTTAGGTTGCTTAGACCGACTAATGAAATTTTCTTTGGCATACTACCTGATGTTATTGTACCTAACGGTTATGTTTCAGCCGGTAATACCCGTTGTAAGAGATATGTATGCTCATACCTTTGGCGAAGCTATTCACCTCGCTACAATTCATGCTAAATATGGAGGCAGTCATTTAGAAAAGGCCCTGGCCACAACGGGTGAGACAAGCAGGAAAGATCAAAAAAATGCTGATTCCGGTGACACTTATATGATATATATAGGCACACCGGCTAACAATTTTGATTGCCTTTTAAACAGAGTAGAAGTGACCTATCCTTATATAAAGTATTATGAGCTTCCAACCACTTTCCTTTCCATTCCGGTACCGCCTCCTGAGTGCTAGTGTTAAGTTAAGGATGATGCTACGCATTGAATTGTAAGTGTTTTTTAACCACAGAGGGCACATAAGAGGAAACACAGAGGGCGCAGAGGCTTTCTCTGTGCCCTCTGTGTTTCCTCTTATGTGGTTAAAAAACTGGTCGAACGGCTGAGATGTATCACGTCAGTTTACAATTAACTTAACACCAGTGTCGTGTCATACGTAATTGTCGTGTGAATTGCTATCAGCGATTAATTGTGAATTATCTGGTAAGCTATGCCGTGTTGTTAATATTCGTTTACTCTTAAATAAATTGAACATGCTCAGGCTTTATTATATTTTATTTTTGATGGTAGTTGCTTTAACTGCCATCTCACAGGTATCGATCAGGGGAAACGTTGTAGATGCAAAAACTAATTTTCCTGTAGAAGGAGCAACGGTTACATTGGGTTCTTCTAACATCTCCACCATTACAGATGAAAATGGACGCTTTGTTTTCAAAAGTAAATATGATAGCAATACTTTAGTTGTAATTAATATTATTGGTTACGCACGCCATCAGTCTACAGCAGCAGCATTATTAAAAATTGCTACAATCAGTTTAATTCAAAAGCAAATAGAACTACAGGATGTTGTAGTTATTGCCAATGCAGGTGATCAGTTTAGGCCTATCAGTAAAACTGATATAGCTATGCGTGGCGTAAATAATTCACAGGAAGTGCTGCGTATCATTCCAGGTATCGTAATTGGTCAACACCAGGGTGGAGGTAAAGCGGAACAGATTTTTTTAAGAGGTTTCGATGCCGATCACGGCACCGATTTTCGCATGGATGTAGATGGCTTGCCAATAAATATGGTCTCACACGCACACGGGCAGGGATTTGCCGACAGCCATTTTATTATACCTGAAACAATTGAAAGCGTTGACTTTAAGAAAGGTCCCTTCACTGCCGGCAAAGGTGATTTTTCAACAACAGGCTTTGTAGACTTTAATACCAAAGATGCATTGAACAATAATCTTGTGAAGCTGGAAGGCGGGATGTTTAATACCTACCGTGCGTTAGGGATGTTTAACCTGCTAAGTGATAAGATGAAGAAGCAACAACAATCATGGTACCTGGCTTCTGAATACAGGTATTCCGATGCATATTTTGATAACCCGCAGCATTTTAAACGATTTAATTTTTTTACAAAATATAACGGTAAAATATCTGCCCACACATTCCTTTCTGCATCTGCAACTACTTTTTGGAGTAAATGGGATGCATCGGGACAAATACCTGACAGGGCAGTAGACAAAGGAATTATTGGTTTTTACGGAGCTATAGATCCCTATGAAGGTGGTCTTACATATAGAACTAACGCCAATGCTCAGCTTACCACGTCGTTTGATAACGGCGATCAGTTAAAAAATCAATTGTACTATTCTAATGCTCATTTTGACCTTCATACAAATTTTACTTTTTTCCTTGTAGACTCTATTAATGGCGATGAGATAAGACAGAAAGAAACAAGGAATCTTTTTGGCTATAACGGCAGTTACCACCATGTTAGTTTTCTAAATGAAGTGAAACTAAGCACCGAGGCAGGGTTGAATATCAGAATTGATAAGACCTTGAATTCAGAATTGTCGCACACCGTAGATCGTTATATTACACTGGAACCAATAAAACTGGGAGATATTTTTCAATTGGATATTGCACCGTATTTAAGCGAAACTATTAATCTTAACAAGCACGTTAGTATCAATGCAGGGCTTCGTTACGATCAGTTCAATCACCGATACAATAACAAGCTTGCAAGCGACAGCACGCTACCAGGAGCAGGCATGTATAAGGCCAATGCAAAAATACTAAGCCCTAAATTAAATTTCTATTATCATGTAAACGATAACATGCAATACTATCTTACAACAGGCAGAGGTTTTCATTCAAATGATACCAGGGTAGCCGTAGTAGAAAATGGAATGAAAATTTTACCCGCCGCATACGCCGCTGATTTGGGAACTGTTTTTAAGCCTGCAAAAAATATGTTGATCAATGCGTCGGTATGGTATATAAACCTGGAACAGGAATTCGTATACAGCGGCGACGGAGGAAACGTTGAATTTAATGGAAAAACTCGCAGGGTAGGTTTCGATTTTTCAGGCAGATACCAGCCAGTGAAGTCGTTATATTTTGATGCAGATTTGAATTACGCACATGGTCGGGCTGTGGATGCACCTAAAGGTCAGAATTTTATACCACTGGCACCAATATGGACGAGTACGGGAGGAATTACTTACATCAATAAAACCGGCATCAACGGTAGTTTAAGATACCGTTATACCGGCGACCGTCCAGGGAATGAAGACAATAGACTTACAGCGACAGGATACTTCATTACCGATGCAGTAGTAAACTATACAAAATCAAAATACGAAATTGGATTGGTGATCAATAATATTTTCAATACCAAATGGAAGGAAACCCAATTCGATACCGAAACCCGCTTAAAGAACGAGCCTTCGCCGGTTGACGAAATTTGTTTCACTCCCGGTACTCCGTTCGCAGCCAAGTTGAGTGTTACTATTTTTTTTAAATGAGTGAAAAAGGATGTCATAAATTTAAGTAGCTAACCTTATAAGTTTTTTTAACCACAGAGAGCACAGAGGAGGAAACTCTCCGCGCCCTCTGCGTTTCCTCCTCTGTGCTCTCTGTGGTTAAAAAAACTTATAAGGTAATACCACCTAACACATAACATTAAGCGCTGTTAAATATCGTTGTCACTCGAATTATCCAGGTTAGCCAATTCACCTTCATCCAGATCATCTGATGCCGGATCATTTCCAAAATCAGGATCTTCAGCTATGCCTTCTTCGGCTTCAAGTCTGGCCTCTTTTATCGGGTCAGGTACATTATCATTTTCAGGAGTTTTTTTTCTTGTTGGTTCCATAACGTAGGTTTAAATAAAAATTATAGCTACAATAAAGTTTAAAAGTCATTTATCAGATTCGTTATCTGAGCTTCCGGTAAAATGTTCTGAAAGTATTCCCTGAACTTTTTGCTTAAGACTGTCAGGACAATTTGTATTGAACAATACATGAAAAGGATCCAGTTCAACATGATAACATTTGCTGGGCACCATGTTGATGCCGTCAAAATTGATATGCTCCTCATCAAGCCTGGCCAACTCGGTTTTAATTTTCGACCGGGCATCATTTGATAACGGTGGTTGCAACATAAAAATAATTTTTAGGTTTCATTTGATCCGCAATTTATAAAATAGCTATAACAACAGTGCAAAAATAAGCAGCCCGTTCACCTTGAGACACAATGGGTACATATTTCCCCGAAAATTATTAATCATTCATTTGGTAAAAATTTTTTTGCGGTACGGTTTTTAATAGGTTATCTAAATTGTTCTTACAAAAAAATAAAATCAATATTAACATGGATAATCAATCATCAAAAAAGACTGATAACGAGAATCTTAATGAGAAATCTGAAAATAAAAAAAGTGTGGATACATCCGTAGAAGATGGGAAAAAGGCTATCGATATGCAAAACAAAATTGAAAATAAATCGGATGAGGAAAAAGATAAGGATGCAGCTCAATGGAGAAACGAAGGATAAGTGAATCGTTTATACAGTCCCGTAATTCTCCTATAGTAGTTTGTTTAATTTTTCAGAAGAATTTTACAAGGTGAATTAACAAACTGATTCCTTTATGTTTAAGTAGTGGGTATACTGCACGTTTGTTGAATGGGGAAAAGAATCCCGGCTAAAATATATCCCTGTAAATGTAAACATGTAATCAGCCGTCAATGAATTATCTTATGCGAGTGGCATAATTTTAACATATAATAAATGCAGAGTATTAAGAAAATATAATATGTCTGTTGAAGAAAGTGAGTGATTTTTAATAAAAGTCTAATCCTTTTTTTCTTTTTAAAATAAACTTAAGAAGGATGAAAATTTTTACCTGGCATATACACGGAAGCTATTTATATTACTTGTCGCAAGGTGATTTTACAATATATATACCGGTAAGGGATCAAAAAACGGAGGGTTATTATGGCAGAGGCGAAACATTTCCGTTTGGTGATAACGTGATTGAAGTGCCTTTTAATGAGGTGAGATATCTTCAGTTTGACTGCGTTCTGTACCAGACCAAGCAAAATTATATTACAGATAAATATGCAGTGCTTAGTGATGAACAGCAGCAGCTTCCTTCCATTTATCTTGAACATGATACACCCCGTGAACATGCTGTAAATACCAAACACATTGTAACAGACCGGAATGTTACATTGGTGCACGTAACGCATTATAACAAGTTGATGTGGAACAATAATGATTTGCAGGCGGAAGTGATTGAACATGGGGTATGTTCTTCCTCCGTAAGTTACAGGGGTGATATTGAAAGAGGCATTGTGGTAATTAATAATCTCCCAAAACGGGGAAGGCTTCTTGGACTCGATCTGTTGATTGAAGCACGCAAATATGTGCCTATCGATCTTGTTGGAATGGGAACCGGCGACCTGGGATTGGGAGAAGTGTTGCATCCTCAATTACCGGAATTTCTTTCGCATTACAGGTTTTACTTTCATCCTGTGAGATATACAAGCCTGGGTTTGTCGGTTCTTGAATCCATGATGTTGGGAATGCCTGTGGTAGGATTAGCCACCACAGAATTGCCGACAGTTATAACTAATAACGTATCTGGTTTTATTCATACAGATTTTAACTACCTGGTTAAAAAAATGAGGCTGCTGCTCGATGACAAAAATCTTGCAGCCACACTTGGCGAAGCAGCAAAGAAAACCGCTATCGAAAAATTTAATATCAAACGATTTACTGCTGATTGGGAACGGCTGTTTTACAAGGTTACATCAGCGGCCAAACCTGTGTTAGTTCAGGAAGGCATTGAATAATTTATTATTAAATCTTTTTCCATGAAAACGAGAATTGCATTTATTAGTGAACATGCTTCTCCTCTTGCAACATTGGGAGGAGTAGATGCAGGGGGGCAAAATGTATACGTTGCAGAACTGTCGAAATACTTATCTCAGGAAGAATACGAAATCGATATTTTTACCCGGTGGGAAAATGTAGAGCAGCCTGCAATTGTAAACTGGTTGCCTGGTGTCAGGGTTATTCATATAAAAGCAGGACCGGTAGAAGCTATTGCGAAAGAGCAATTGCTGAACCACATGCCGGAGTTCAGAGATGAGATGTTTGCCTTTATTAAACAGGAAGCTATTGATTACAAACTGGTGCATGCTCACTTTTTTATGTCGGCATGGGTTGCTTCTGAGCTGAAGGCGCATTTACATATTCCCTTTGTAGTTACCTTTCATGCGCTGGGAATAATAAGAAGGATGCATCAAAAAGGAAATGATAGTTTTCCCCAGGAAAGGTTAGAAATAGAAAAAAGTGCAATTGCCCATGCAGACCAGGTGATTGCAGAATGCCCTCAGGATAGGGACGATCTGATTAGCTATTATCAGGCTGACCCAAAAAAAATAACCGTGATACCGTGTGGATTTTGTCCTGATAACTTTCACCCTGTCAATAAAATTCTTGCCCGTCAACTTATAGGGGTAGATTCCGGAGAGCGCATC
>CAXTDO010000220.1:0-8350 GCA_964242315.1 uncultured Flavihumibacter sp. | reverse complement strand
GAAACACAAAGGTCACAATGAAAGGCTTTGTGCCCTTTGTGTTTCCTTCTTTGTGCCCTTTGTGGTTAAAAAACACTTACAATCCAATGCTTCTTCGCATGAAACGGAACTTGACACTAGTTTCCTCCTGATAGCTGACTGCTGACAGCTGATAGCAATTACTTAACAGTATAAGCCAGCGTTGCAATGCTTACCTGTGTGTTTTCGCCCTGTAACAATTCATGTCCGCAGGCTTCCAGGGTAGCACCTGTTGTTAGTACGTCATCCACTAATAATACATGCTTATTTTTAATGGCTTCCTTATCCTTTACTTCAAACCTGCCTTCCATATTCAGCCATCTTTCTATCCTGTTTTTATTGGTCTGCGTTTCGGTGCTGGTGATGCGGCAGATTACATTTTTTAGCACGGGAATGCCGGTAGCAGCGGAAATTCCTTCGCATAAAACTGCAGTCTGGTTATAGCCTCTCTTTTTTTCTCTTGCAGCAAACAATGGCATAGGTATCAGCGCATCTACTGAATCATATCTTTCAGATTCTCTTAGCGCTGCCCCCATCATCCTTCCGGCAAAAAAACCAATGTCTTTATTTCCTTTATATTTTAGCTGGTGTAACAAACGTTGAATAAGGGAATCTTTACTAAAATAGCAAAAGCTGGTTGCTTCCCTCACAGGCAATCTTCCACGGAATATTTTCTCCACCTGGTTGGCAGCATGTAAATGAAAATTTGTAACCGGAAGCTGGTTAATACATTGAATACATAAAACCGATTTCGTTCCAAGAACATCAGTACCGCATCCCACACAAATATGAGGGAAGAAGAGGTGAGTGAAATCGTGAAGCAGTTCAAGGTTCAATAAATATATTTTTAAGTGCAGAGAATAGTAGCTTAACCACGAGGGGGCAATGGCAATTAGTTAAGGACTGATTAACACGTAACGGTTCCCCTCCTTTTCAAGGAGGGGACGTTCAATTAAGATGCGAAGCACTTAATTGAACCGGGGTGGTTGATGGCTGCAACTGATCAGTATCTTGCATCTAGGGCGGCGCTCCTATCAACCAGGCTAATTAATCACAATCATCAACCACCCCCGATAAAAACGTGCTTCGCATCGTTTTTTATCGTCCCCTCCTTGAAAGGCGGGGAACCTGGAACCCGAGTTTCAAAATTTCTTAACTAACTACCATTACCTCTTCATGTTTAAATTAAAGCTGATTGCTAAAACAACAACTGATACACTTCCTCCACTTTCCCAACAGTAACAACTTCGATGTTAAATTGCTGCTTTGCCAGGCCTTTCTGGTTGTATTTTGAAACGATGATCTTTTCAAAACCCAGCTTCTCAGCTTCCGCTATTCTTTGTTCAACACGATTAACGGCGCGGATTTCACCACTCAGCCCTACTTCACCTGCAAAGCAATAATGCATGGGTATGGCACTGTCCTCATAAGAGCTTAACAAAGCACATAATACCGATAAGTCTGTCGAAGGATCTTCTACTTTTAATCCTCCGGCGATATTAAGAAATACATCTTTTACTCCAAAGTGGAAACCACCCCTTTTTTCAAGTACGGCTAATAATAATTGCAGACGGCGAAGATCGAACCCACTGACAGTTCTTTGTGGTGTGCCATAAACCGATTGTGTTACCAGCGCCTGTACTTCTATCAGCATCGGCCTGATACCTTCAATGGTTGCTGCTATGGCAATGCCGCTGAGGTTGTCTTCTTTTTGTGTTATCAGTATTTCACTGGGATTGGTTACAGGCCTCATTCCATCACCACTCATTTCATAAATACCCAGCTCGGCGGTACTACCAAACCTGTTTTTAAGGGTTCTCAAAATACGGTAAGCATAATGTCGGTCACCTTCAAACTGAAGTACGGTGTCAACCATATGCTCCAGGATTTTTGGCCCGGCTATAGCGCCGTCTTTAGTGATGTGCCCGATTAAAAACACCGGTGTATTTGTTTCTTTGGCAAATCGTTGAAATTCTGCAGCACACTCCCTGATTTGTGAAACACTTCCGGGCGATGATTCGATAAATGGCGTGTGTAATGTTTGAATAGAGTCAATGATCACTAAATGCGGACGCAACTTTTTTATTTCCTGGAAGATTATTTGAGTGGACGTTTCAGTAAGCAGGAAGAAATGGTCATTTTTGATTTTTAACCGGTCAGCCCGCATTTTAATTTGCTGTTCACTTTCTTCTCCGCTAATATATAAGGTAGTAATATCTTTCAACTGCAAACCATTTTGCAAAAACAAAGTTGACTTTCCAATGCCGGGTTCGCCCGCCACCAGAACGATGCTTCCCGGAACAATGCCGCCACCTAAAGCCCTGTTTAGTTCTGTGTCGCAACCTAATATTCTTGATTCTTCACTACTGGTAATTTCACTGAGTGAAATTGTTTTATTGGTTCTTTTCTCAATGTAGTTGTTCCAGTTATTTTCTTTTATGGAATCATCCTTTTTTTGAAGCTCTTCCACAAAGGTATTCCATTGATTGCAGGAAGGACATTTGCCTAACCACTTGGTACTTTCATATCCACAGTTCTGGCAAAAGAAAGCAGTTTTTATTTTACTCATAATAATAAAGGTAACCGTTTAAAAAATAGTTAAACCGGGAGCCAATGCATTATAACAAGTACATTAGGAAATGGTGCTGAGAATAGTGGCTATGACCTATAAGGTTTTTAAAACCTTATAGGTCATAGCCCCGACGGATAAACTTAAGAAAGGTGTTTTCGAAACATTTAGAATGTTTCATAAAAGCAAAAGGGCCAATCTTTCGATTGACCCCCTTACTTACTAACCCATTAAATTCTTCCACTAAATTACAAATAAGTGCCACATAACAAAATTATTTTTTCGGTGTGTGAATAACTTTTAAAGCCTGGGTGGTTGTAGTAAGCAGAAGATAAAGTGTTGAAAATAAATGATCTATAATATAATTTAGGGGGGTGTTTAAACCAAGATGTCAGTTAGATTTTTTTAAATCTCTACGATCTGCCAAAACGTCAAAAACTGGACCGTAATGCTGATAAGTTACAGATTATAAGTATTTTGAAAGCAGATGTTGGCTTTCAAAAGTTCTGAACTGTTATTAAATGATTAAATGAGAGCTATGATTTGGATAGGTAATCATAGCTCTCATTTAATCATTTAATCACAGTTCAAGCACTAAAGTTTAATCTCTTCATCGCGGTTATCGAAGAAGTGAAATTCGGTAAGGTGATAATTAGTATTCTCTTTTATACGGATACGCTGTTTGTATTTCCAGCGCCATTTTAAACTTCTTGAAAAAAAGCCTTTGGTTAGGTAAGAATGTAATATGGGATTTACTACCAGGGTAAGGTCGCTATGTTTATGAGTGATGAGGTAATTAAGATTTTTATCTATCTCATCTTCCAACACCAGGGTTGATGAGATTTTGCCAGTGCCGCCGCAACTGGGGCAAACCTCCATGGTATTAATGGTAAGCTGTGGTTTCATGCGCTGGCGTGTGATCTGCATCAAACCAAATTTGGAAATTGGAAGCACCGCATGCTTAGCCCTGTCAGGACGCATGAATTCTTCCATTGCTTCCATCAACTTGCGTTTATTATCGGGCAGCTTCATATCAATAAAGTCTACAACAATAATTCCGCCCAGATCTCTCAGCCTTAACTGACGCGCAATTTCTTCAGCAGCTTCCAGGTTTGTTTCCAGCGCATTTTGTTCCTGATTATTACTAACGCTTTTGTATCCGCTGTTAACGTCTATTACATGTAATGCTTCGGTATGCTCAATAATTAAATAGGCGCCACTCGGAAGGTTGACTGTTTTGCCAAAAGCGGCTTTTACCTGTTTGGTAACACCAAACTGATCGAATATGGGAAAGCCGTTATGATGAAATGCTACGATATCAGCTTTTTCAGGAGCAATGCGCTGAATATAATTTTTAGCATCGTTAAAAATATTCTTGTCATTCACAACTATACGGTTGAAGTCTTCGTTCAATAAATCCCTTAAAATGCTGGTGGTTTTGGTTTGTTCACTTAAAATTTTAGCAGGCGCAACGGCTTTAATCAGGTTGTGCTGTATTATTTTCCAGGTTTCAACCAGCGCTTCAAGGTCTTCATGCAGTTCAGCGGTATTTTTACCTTCTGCGGCCGTTCTGACTATAACCCCGAAGTTTTTGGGTTTTATAGCTTCAATAATTTTCTGGAGGCGTTTTCTTTCTTCTGAAGAATGTATTTTTCTGGAAACAGCTACGATATCATTAAATGGTGTAATCACCACAAATCGTCCGGGTAGTGAAATTTCGCAGCTCAACCGGGGACCTTTGGCTGCAATCGGCTCTTTTAATATTTGTACAAGAATATTCGGCTTACCACCCAAAACTTCATTGATCTTTCCGGTTTTGATTATTTCCGGCTCCACTTCAAATCTGGAAAAATTAAAATTACCATCACCGTTATCATTCATTGCTAACTGGGTGAACTTAAGCAATGATTTAGCATAGGGACTTAAATCGGTATAGTGAAGAAAGGCGTCTTTTTCAAATCCTACATCCACAAACGCAGCATTCAGGCCTGGAATAAGTTTTTTTACTTTTCCAAGGTATAAATCACCCACTGCAAAACTGGCATCTGCTTTTTCATTGTGCAATTCAACCAGTTTCTTGTTTTCTAATAGGGCAATTTCAACGCCCTGCGGGGCAGCATTTATAATTAATTCCTTATTCAAGCATATTCACATTTTAGTATCAGACTTACTTCAAAGAAAGTTGACAGAGGAAATCATATTGTTTACATTCAACATTCAAACAATCAAGCCGGCCAATTGCTGAAGAGTTAATAAGCAGATCAGAAGGTGGTGCTTAGAAAGTAAAGCCGGAGTAATGTTTTACTCCGGCTTTGAAAAAGAGTAAAGCGAAGAGGTTATTTGTTCTTCTTCTTATGGCGATTTTTTCTCAATCTTTTTTTACGCTTATGTGTAGCAATCTTATGACGTTTTCTTTTTTTACCGCAAGGCATGTTTAAAATTTAAATTATCTAAAAAATTTATTTTAATGATTGTATACGTTGATCAATTTCCTTAATCACTTCCGGGTTACCAACAAATTTTTTGCTTGCTTCGTACCATTTAACAGCATTTAATTTGTCGCCCTTTCTTTCATAAGCTTCAGCAAGCGTTAATATAGCTTCCGTATTATCCGGTGCAAACCTAACTACCTTTAGTAAACGCTCGATTGCTTTATCGAACTGCCCGGAAACCACTCCTCCGATTCCCAGCATCAACTGCGCATACATATTGGTTGAATCCCTTCGCACTACTTCAAGAATTTTCTGAATGCCCTGCGCCAGCTCCATGGGATTCTCTGTCTGACTTCCAAAAATATAAGAACTCCCAATACCTATTCTGGCAGAATCATTAGAAGGATTAAGTGTAAGAGCCTTGTCAAATAATTCCCTGGATTGCCCTGCCATCCAGGTTTTGACAGCAGGATCACCCATTCCTCTGATGTTGTCCAAAAATAATTGGGCAGCAAAGGTGAGGCTTTTTTCAGAATTTTCCAACTTAGATGCTTCAGCGGTATAAAATGCGTAAGGTTCAAAAGCTGGAACCGAGTCTTTCCAGAAAGAAGCAAGCTGATGATATATATGAATCTGTTGATTCTTTACATCTCCGCGCACTACAGCGGATTCTAATGAATTAATGTAAGCCTGCTGTGTAAGATTGAGTTTATTTTTTGCACTTGCCAATACAGTACTGATGTCGAAAGCCGAAGTAGTTTTATCAGCTACAGGCTGCTTAAGATCATCAGTTTTTGCGGGAACTGTTTTGCCAAAAACAAATAAAACAACTAATAATAATACTCCGCCCGATATGAGAATTGCTTGCTGTTTTTTCACACGCGATTTAATTAAGCGGCAAAATTACATTTCTTCTTCCGGGTTTGGCTGATCTTCTTTTACCGTTTTAAGTTTTTTAACTTCCTGAACAAATTCTTTGGCCGGTTTAAAGGCGGGGATAAAATGCTCCGGAATATCAACAGCAACATTTTTTTTGATATTTCTGCCTACTTTGGCCGCTCTCTTTTTGGTGATAAAACTGCCAAATCCCCTGATATAAATGTTTTCACCCTGAGACAAAGTATCTTTAACCTCCTTAAACATAGTTTCAAGGGTTACCAATACATCCACTTTAGGGATACCGGTTTTTTCATAGATCCGGTTTATTAAGTCGGCTTTTCTCATTTTGTTGGAAGCTTAGATTTTTATAAAATATAATTAGCAGATGCTTTTGTGTAAAAATATGCAAATCCCACAGTTTCAGAACTTTAAAGTAAATTAACTTTTTTATAATAGCAACTTTAGTGGAAGGAAAACGATAAAATATTTATACATAAAGGCTATCAGCAGTCAGCTATCAGCATTCAGCAGCTTCGCAAAGCGGATAGGAAAAGCGTTGACTAAACAGTTTAATTGTGCTGATAGCTGATAACCGAATGCTGACACCCAGATAAAGAAACACCTTATGAAATCTCTTTTTACAAAGAAACTTTTAGAATGGAACAAGCAGAACATCAGAGAGATGCCATGGAAAGGAGAAAAAGACCCTTACAGAATATGGCTGAGTGAAATTATATTACAGCAAACACGTGTAGAACAGGGGCTCGCCTACTATAAAAAGTTTATTACCGTATATCCGTCGATACATCAACTGGCAAATGCCCCTCAACAGGAAGTGTTTAAATTATGGGAAGGCCTGGGCTACTATAGCCGTTGCAAAAATCTTATTGAAACGGCAAAATTCATTTCCCATGAATGCAACGGCAAGTTCCCTTCTACCTACGACGAGGTAAGAGCGCTTAAGGGGGTAGGACCTTATACGGCAGCGGCGATTACTTCTTTTGCATATAACCTTCCCCATGCCGTTGTAGACGGTAATGTGCTGAGAGTGTTATCAAGATATTTTGGCATTACTACGCCCATTGACAGTACCGAAGGAAAAAAGCTTTATAACAATATAGCAGATGAATTATTAGACAGGCAGGAGCCGGCTTTATATAACCAGGCCATTATGGACTTTGGAGCTGTGATCTGTAAGGCCCAGCTTCCACTATGCGCTGTTTGCGTGCAAAAGGAAGAGTGTAACGCTTATAAAAATGACCTTGTTAAGGTATTACCTGTAAAGGAAAAGGTGCTTAAGAAGACAACACGATGGTTTTATTATTTTATTGTTGAATATCAGAACAGGTTTTATATCAGAAAAAGAAGCAGTAAAGACATTTGGGAAAACCTTTATGAATTTGTCCTGAAAGAATCTGATAAAGAATTGTTTCATGATGCAAATTCGTTAAAAACGGTATTTCAATCGATGGTTGGCCAGACGCAGTTTGATATACGGCATGTTTCGGAAGTATACCGGCAAAAATTAACACATCAAACTATTATAGGGCAATTTATTAATGTAAGCGTTAGTAAGCCTGCAGTTATAAGTGGAGAAGAATATGAAGCAGTATTAAAAAACGAACTTTTCAAATACCCGTTTCCCAAATTAATTGCAAACTGGTTGTCTCAAAACCAAACGATTTAGATAAAAATACCTGAGAAAATGATCTTTTCCAGTATAAGTTTTTTCGCAAATTCTAAAGAATTTGTTTTAAAAAAATTTAACTTTAAATGCGATTCGAATAGGTAGGGGATAATTCAAACATCAAATCTATTTTTATGCGGGGCGTTAACAGGGTTATGCTTATTGGTAATTTGGGAAAAGATCCGGACGTGCAATATTTGGAAGGTAATATAGCGGTAGCAAAATTTTCTTTGGCTACTACAGAAACATACAAAGACAGGGCAGGCAAGCTTATCTCTCAAACTGAATGGCATACAGTGGTATTATGGCGCGGACTTGCCGATCTGGCTCAAAAATATCTCCACAAAGGCAGCCTGGTTTATATCGAAGGCAGGTTACGTACAAGAACCTGGGAAGACAAAGAAGGAAACAAGAAATTTGCAACCGAAGTGGTTGGCGACAATCTGATAATGCTGGATAAACGTTCAGATGGAACCGGTCCTAATCATTCATTACCCCATGATAATATCGAAGGAATGAACGGTCCAAACGTCCCTCCGATAAGCGAATCACCTGAAGATTTGCCTTTTTAATATAATCAATTAGATTTTTCATTATTTTCATGTCGGGTCTTTGCCGGCTTACCAGATAATTAAGTATAGAAGGAAGCCTGAATCTATTATTTACGAAAAATTGATGCTTTGGATCATTCAATGGGATGTTGCTTTTTAAACACACTGCTTTCGCCAACACTATTGGCGGTTAATCTTCCAGGTTCTACATTAT
>CAXTDO010000219.1:0-8367 GCA_964242315.1 uncultured Flavihumibacter sp. | reverse complement strand
ATCTCGGCCTTATTAACTCTAATTTATCATGGCCTAAATTTGGGGAAGCTTACAAACTTTTTAAAGGAAGAATTAAACTTTGTCAATACGGAGTTTATCATCAAAAAGAAGGTGGGCAGGAATACATTTGGAACAGAGCGATACTTCCGGTTTATTGAAGAAACAGAAAGCAACGTCATTTTGCCGAAGGGTTTCGCAGGCAAATTATTAAGGTTCTGCAAGGATGCGAATATCCCGTTTGATTTCAATGATGAAAGGAAGAAGAAGGAAGAAACCTTTTTCCGGTTCCAGACAGCTTTAAGAGAGTATCAGAACGATGCCCTTACTGTTGCTTCAAAAAAGGATATGGGAGTGATCGTTGCGCCACCTGCATCGGGTAAGACGATCATTGGACTGAAGATCATTGCCGACAAGCAGCAACCTGCCCTTATCGTCGTGCATCGCAAACAACTCATGGAACGATGGGTGGAAAGAATAGAAACCTTCCTGGGAATACCCAAACATGAAATCGGTAAGATTGGCCAGGGCAAGTCAAAGCCAGGCAAACAGATTACTATTGCCACGATTCAAAGCTTAGCAAAAGAAGCAGAAAAACCGGAGTGTGCGGAACTGAAAAATGCTTTTGGAACAATACTTATAGATGAATGTCATCACATTCCCGCAGAAACGTACAGGCATGTTATTCAACAATTCAGCAGTTATTATCTGTATGGGCTGACTGCCACTCCTTTCCGGAAATACAATGATGGCAAGTTAATCTTTATTCATTTGGGAGAAATCATAGTGGAAATCACTCCACAACAAACAGGAACGGTAAAGCAGGCAAAAATAATTATACGGAATACAGAACTGGATGTTCCATTCAACTCCAAAACAGATAGGTTTGAGACGTTGTCAAAAGTTCTGATACATGATTCTGCAAGAAATAAACTTATATTGAAAGATATAACACATGAACTGAAGAATGGAAAGCGGGTTGTAATCATTACTGAACGAAAGGAGCATATAGATTCATTGTACCAGTACCTGAAACAATCTTATGAAGTAATAGCTTTAAGCGGCGAGGATGCCGAAAGTATTCGTGTAGCTAAGTGGAAAATATTGAAAGAAGGAAACTACCAGGCACTTATTATTACCGGCCAATCCTTTGGTGAAGGAACAGACCTGCATAACGCTACCTGTTTGTTCCTTGTTTATCCCTTTTCTTTTGAAGGAAAGCTGATCCAATACATTGGCAGGGTACAGCGTTCTGAAATCACTCCTGTAATTTATGATTACCGGGATGGTAAGATAGACTACCTCAATAAGCTATTCCTGAAACGGAATACTTACTACAGAAAACTTGTTAAACAAGCGACTTTATTCGACGACCCGGTTGAAGTGCCAGCTGAAAAGAGCAAGATCGTAACTATCAGCAAGGAAATTAAGATAGCAGTTGAGCTTCTGGAATTCAGGTATGGCAGCATTGCCTTCAAGTATTCAGCTCAGGAAGCAAATATGGATTTGGAGTTTGAAATCGGAAATGATGACATCCGGCCGGAATTTGAAGTATTGAAGCCTTACTTTGAGAAGGCATTAAAAGCAAAGAATGTTAGCGTTACTATTTATGCAGAGATAGAAAATGGACAACTTCTTTCTCAATCAGCCACGTCGGAGGATATTGTCAGGATAAACAGGGAAGTTATCGAAGGAGTAAGATTCCGGTTTGTAGCTAAAGCTTTTTTTGGAAAGATGCTTCCTGTAACACAACAAAATACTCCTGATTCTGTTCACGTTCAATCTGACCATCCATTGTATGAATCAGAACAAGAGCTGCTGGAAGATATATTGAAACATACCGAGTTTAAACATTACAGGCAGCTTCGGTATCTGGCAGAAAAACACGCCGGAAATATACTTAAAGTCAGATTTGTATTGCATCCGTTTTCCTTTGTCTTTTTACTTGAAGGAATAGAACTGTTTCATATTATCCTGGAAACCTGGATACAGAGGAAGCCAGCTATTTATGGCATTTTGAAAAAAGCATTCCTGCGTTACCATCCTGCCTAAAAGAAATAGATCGGCACCTGGACATTATCCGCAAACAGGGCAGGCAAGTATTTCTTACATCACCGCCAGAAAACTTTAGTCGAATCCTTCACGATTACTCCGATGAGCAGAAAGGGTTTATAATTTGGAAAGATGCGCTGGAAGAAAGGTTGATTTAACGTAAGAGTAGGAAGGCTTTTCCTATGCTACAATATCCAAAAAACTATTCATCTGTTACTTTGCATAATATAAAAAGAATCAAAATAATCTCTTAATTGACTTTCAGATACTACAAAACTAATCAGGATATAAACATTTTACTCAACTTGTTTAGTAAATTTACTCAATGAATTGAGTAAATTGCAATGTATGTATCAAAGACAGCAACTTCCAGCACTTACGAAAAGAATACAGGAACCCAGAAGATTTATTCAGGTACTTATGGGACCAAGGCAGGTAGGAAAAACTACGCTGGCGCTGCAGCTGGTAGATAATACACATATACCTTTTCACTTTGCTTCAGCTGATGCTGTAGCTGCCACTAATTCCATCTGGCTGGAGCAACAATGGGAAACCGCCCGCACTAAAATGGATGGCACAACAGTTCCGGAGTTTTTATTAGTGATTGATGAAATACAAAAGATTGACAACTGGAGCGAAACGGTCAAGTTACTATGGGATGGTGATACCCGCATGAAAAGAAATCTAAAGGTAATACTATTGGGATCTTCACGCCTTTTACTGCAACAAGGTCTAACCGAATCCCTTGCCGGCCGTTTTGAAACCACCTACATGGGCCATTGGTCTTTTACTGAGATGCAGCAGGCCTTTGGCTGGAACGAAGGGCAATATGTATGGTTTGGCGGCTATCCTGCTTCAGGAACCTTAATTGAAGAGGAAGAACGCTGGAAAGCCTATGTGCAGCATGCACTTATTGAAACCAGTATTTCTAAAGACATTCTCATGCTTACACGTGTAGACAAACCGGCACTGATGAAGCGGCTTTTTGAACTGGGTTGCCTATACTCCAGCCAGATTCTTTCCTACACGAAAGTGTTGGGACAACTGCAGGATGCCGGAAATACCACTACCCTATCTCATTATTTAACTTTATTGGATACCGCAGGTTTACTCGGAGGCCTTGAAAAGTATGCAGCTGATGTAATCCGTAAACGCTCCTCCAGTCCCAAATTTCAGGTACATAATACTGCTTTGATTAGCGCCCAGCGCACCGAACTTTTTTTAGAAGTTAGAGACGATCCGGCTAAATGGGGGCGTATGGTCGAATCGGCTATTGGCGCTCACTTATTAAACTACTCGCTTACAGAAGGCTTTAACGTGTATTATTGGCGGGATCGTGGTGCAGAAGTAGACTTTGTACTAGAACGTAAAGGGAAAATTATAGGCTTAGAAGTAAAAAGCGGTGCTGCTAAACCAACAACCGGAATGGGGGCATTTCAGGCGCAGTTTCATCCAGATAAGGTGCTGCTGGTTGGAGGGTCAGGGCTACCTTGGCAGGACTTCCTTAAAATGAACCCAGTACAATTGTTTTAAGATGGATGAACGAAAAAGACACCAGCTTACTTTACAGCCTTTTTACTGGTGTATTACTTTACCTTTAAAAATCCGTTAAAGCCTTTGTATATTCAATCTGTGCCGCCAGATCAAAGCCTCCAAAATATTTTTGTGTAGTCAAAATATTGGTATGCCCCAGGCTTTGGCTGGCGAATGCAAGGGGAACACCGCTCCGTACTAAAATGGTTGCAAAGGAATGCCTGGCCACGTAAGACGTTAACTTTATCTCGAATCCTAGTTCCTCACCAAGCCGTTTCATCCATTTATTGATAACCTTGGTAAACTGCTGTATTTTTTTACGGCCTGAATCAACAGAATCACCTTCATTGATAATATCAAATACGTAATCTTCTTTACTAACAAGTTCTTTGCCCCACTTGGTTAGAATTCTATCAATATGCATATTTCGTACTGCCGTTATATTAATCGGATTGCCCTTGGTAGTTCTTTTTGTTTTTTCCCGGATAAAACTAATTGTTGAGGAATTTACATTTTTCCATTCCAGTTTGGCGATATCCATGATGTTTATGCCATTACACAGATAGCTGAATATCCAAAAGTCTTTTGCTTTATCAGTACTGGTTCCGGAAACAGTTTCATATTCAAATACTTGCTTTATTTGTTCCTTGCTGAGTGCTTTTTTTATATTCTTGCGAGTTGGAATAACGTATTTCCTCTTGCCAAAAGGATAATTGTCCGGTTTAATAACCCCATTATCTTTTGCAAGATTCATAATCACATGAAGCGGCCTGAGATAGATACCGACTGTAGTAATTGATTTTCAATTGGCAATCATCCAGTTTTCAAACTTTTGACCTCCTATTATCCGGAACCACTTTCACGTTTACTTTATCTTGCTTCATAAGACACCATTTTAAATTTGATACATGATTGGATACATGTTTTTTGAAAAACAACCTCAAACAACTCAGTAGCAAGTTTAAGAATAATTCTCTGAAACTCAATACCCGTAAGGCTTTCATTTAATAACTACAAACAATTAAAAATAACCAGAAACGTATTTATTAGGACTGTTAATCAGAGGGTCTCTGGTTCAAGTCCAGAAGGGGGAGCACAGCACACGAATTAACAAGTGCTAAAAAGAAGTAAAACCCGCGTCAACACTAAGTTTTACGCGGGTTTTTTCATTTTCGGAATCGTGTTAATTCCCGTTGTTTTAGGCAAAATGTTTTAGGGTTTGTTTTAGGGTTTTTCATGTCTTTTCCTATCTTAGAGTCCGGGAACGCTCATCCTAGATTTAAATCACCAGCAGGCGTTCCTCGAAAGTTGACTTCAATTTCAAAAAAAGTGCTGGAGAAAAAAAAGACAGCCAGGCAACTATGCATCTTCATCTCAAAAATGATGGGACATACGAAGGAGGAAACAACTAAACACTATTACAATGTTGATATTCCGGAGATAATTGAAGGAACCAAGAATGTGGATTTCTTGAAGTTGGAATTTGAAATGTGAGAGTGAGCGTGAATATTATCCATCTTATTATTGGCTATCTAAGTGCAGGGAAATGGTGTATTGGTTTTATCCAGTAGCCCCCGATACCAATAACCTCAATGTAAATTCTTCCAGTCACACCGTTGTAGGGCGAGTTAGCATGCATAGCCGATTACAGGTAAGTCGGTCGCCTTGATGTATTTACCTGGGAAAACGACCCGTGTTATACACTGTTTTTATGTTTGCTCATTCTGCATTTATCACTGCAGTATTTTACTTCCTTCCAAACCTTCTCCCATTTTTTACGCCAGGTGAATGGCCTGTTACAGACAATACATATCTTTTGAGGCAAAAATTCTTTCCTGGTATTTTTCAAGACAGCATCATTGATAAATTTAAATTAGTGGTTTTGCATAAGGCAGACGGCCTATTGCTTTTGAAACAAAGTAGGCATCAAGCCCCTGACTGATTAAAACGTCTGCTTCTGATAAAGCAACAAATCCATCCCGGCCAACCATTGAAGCTTCTATGTCAACCTGCATTACACTGCCAACAATAAGAATGGTGCCGTTCAAAGGGATAGAAATAGTGTCTTCCAATTTCATTGCAATTTTTACTACAGCGTTTTCCACAAATGGGGCATAGCAGGATAAGTGATACAGTTCACTAAAACCTACTTTCTCAAATTCGGAAATACCTCTGCTATACCGGGCTGATGTTTGATGCGCTTTTTTATACTCCGAAGATGGGATATAGTTTAACGTATATTCTTTTGTTTCAAGAATATTTTGCAACGTATCTCTCTGCACACTGTCTGGCCGGCTTATTAATCCTAATAGAGCAGGGCTTGCGCCAAGGTGTATAAGCGAATTAAATATTGCCACATTTGCATTGCCTTCAGCAGACTTAGTGCCAACCAATACTACCTGGCGAAAACCAGCTAGTGAGTTAACAAAAGCCCTTTTATAATCCTGATCAAACTGCTCTATGTCTTCTTTGTTTAAAATCATAACGATGTATTATTTAGACAATTGCTTTTGGACTTTTTTCCAATAGGTAAAAAAAGAAGGATAGTATCCCGAAACTTCTTCTGGATCCAATCAGGTTCGTCTTTAGTGCGTTAATTTTTGCCGATTCCTTCTGCGTCGTGTTCACTGTCCAAATCTTTTATATTTTTTCACGGTAATGACAACCTATCTCCTGGAAAAAGCTGCGGCCATTAATTCCTGCTCCTCTCTTGGTATTTGCAAAGAAACCGCTATTTCTCTCCAACGGCTTACTATGTTTATAGTTTCATCAATAATAGCTTGTGCTCCTTTTTCCTTTAAACGGAAGAACATAGATACCTCTTTGGCTACATCCACATTTAATGAATTATCATTTTCAGAGATATTGAGGGTTAGGCCCTTATTGAGCGGCTCGGGATTTACATCATAAGCAGGTGACAAAATCCATCCATCTTTAGTGAGAAGAAATCCATGATTTCGAAGATGATCGTCTGTATTAGAAACACAGATATAAAAAACAATGCGTCGCCAAAGCTGTTGCAGGTCCTGAGTTGGCATTGCTCCGAATCTGCTTATAAATTCAGCCAGTTCAAGATAGCTAACTCCATCTTTACAATCAACACCATCAATATTCCTAACAGTGTCATTGCTGAAGCAAAATGTATTCTTTCACCTGTGTCAGTTCTGTCAGTGAATTTTCTTTACGCCCTTCCTGCCTTGCCCAGGCTAATTCCCTTCGTCTCATTAAAAGCTTCCCCCACCTGTCGGGGGATGA
Organism: uncultured Flavihumibacter sp.; assembly: GCA_964242315.1. Lineage (GTDB taxonomy): Bacteria > Bacteroidota > Bacteroidia > Chitinophagales > Chitinophagaceae > JADCRZ01. Next base: position 1,530 of record CAXTDO010000219.1, on the reverse strand, counting down.
ATCTAAAAAGATCCCAAAGTTTGGTTTTGCTGAAGCAGGGTATTGAGGACCGCTAAACAATTGTAGATTCGGATCAAGATAAAAACCCACGCTTTTGGTTATCCAGGCTGTGACATAGGAAAATGAGAATATTAAATAACCCCTACTGTGAACAGCTTTTAAAACTCCCATAAGTTCAGGTACTTTCATTCCTTCCCAATGAGCATAAACAAACGTGTCAATTCCTTGTGCACTTAGCACCATTGTAATTGTTTACTTTTCTTTAATTAAAGCGGCGTCTTGCAGTTTTCGACCAAACTCATCATCGGCAGCTATCCTTTGAAAATCCTTTTCTAAACCCAGTACAAATAGTATTTGAAGATAGGTGCCCATTGCTACTCCGGCGTCGCCCTTTTCAACCAACCAAAGTGTTGACCTGCTAATATTGGCCCTTTCTGCCACCTGCTGAGAACTGAAGCTCCGTCTGCGCCTGGCTAGCCTGATATTAGTGCCCAGAGTCTTCATTATTCGACTGGCAGTTGGTAACAATATAACTTTTTTACCCTTCAATGTTTGTTATTTCAAACAAAAGTACCTTTGTATATAATTTCAAACAAAAACTCAGTTTTTTCAATATTGCTGTGCTTTCAGCTCCTTGTTCCTTGCTCTGCATGTTGCGTGAAATTATAACACGGATAAAATCGCAGGCGGTATCATTGACTTTTACAGGTGCAGATAAATCTGCATTTAACCTTACAAAAAACTGCAATAATGAAAAAGTAATATCATCCCAAACATACATTTTCACTGGCAACTATTTCGGCAGGTGGAGGTGATACTGCTTTCCCATGTTGGCAAAGCAAGAACTTTAAGTAAGATTCTCCAGCCCAAGGATCTTAAAGACCTTTTGGTTTTCACAATGCTTTCCTCACTTTAAGGCCTTGTTCTTCAAATGGCTTTTCAGCACCGATATCTTTCTTGGTAAGCTCGGCTTCCACTGGACGTTCTTTATAATTAATTCTGGAGTGCGATGTCCAGAATATAAAACCAATAAATTCCGAGTCCAAACCTTCGTTTAATAAAAATTGACGAACATCCTCTCTATCGCTAAATTTTTTCGAGGCCAGGAGACCGCCCCATTCTCCAAGACTTTTACCTGTTCTGTTTTGAAGTCTTGCCATCATCATTTTTGCATACATTAATGCCATAGCTTTATGTTTTAGAAGTGAGTGATATTGTTTATGATGTGCAGGCATTAGGAAGCTTTGCAGGCTTCGAAAGCAAACACGCGTTGATCAAACGATCAATCTAATTGTTTAAAAATTGCAGGAAATAACTGCGCTTTATTTTGCTAATGCCACATCACTTTTACCACCGCGGCCTCGCGGCTCGGTTGGTTTCACTATTACATGAATCTTGATGCGATGAGTAAATATATCCTAAATATTTCGTTTATGAAATATTAAAGAAAATCACTTTTAAACTGTTTTATTATTTTGCAATAGACAGTTACCTGAAAAGTGAAGAAGATTTTTAGTCGAAGTTAAATAG
>CAXTDO010000218.1:0-8369 GCA_964242315.1 uncultured Flavihumibacter sp. | reverse complement strand
TCATCGGCTATGTTGGCTTTACAACAACAAAGCAAACTTTTATGCCGGCAAATAAAAACGACATTCAATCTTACAACAAAGCGCCGAATCCTATAAATTTAAAAGCAGGAGATGAACGGGTAATGGAACGAAAACAAGGTGGTTTACAACAATTGGTCATTCCACGTTTTCGCCAATTACTTGATCAACATAACATACATAAGATTGATTCCCTGGTTGAAAAAGTAGTTGTTCCTTTCTAAATTCCTTAAAGATGACCTGACTTGCAAAGTATTTATAACTTTGTTATAAAGTTTATGATAAGTTTTTGTAACCGGTAATAAAAGTGGTTCGAAAATTAAAAGCTTAAAAGAAGAATATGGCCACATTTGGTTTGAATGAGTCAATGAAAACCGCGGTTGAAATTGCACAGTCTCTTGCGAAAGAGTACTGTAATGATTATTTCTATCCCGCACATCTTCTTCGGGCTCTTTTGCATAAAGAGGTCGGCTTAAAAAGTTTTCTTGAATCCCTTGGCAAAGATGCAGGCTATATTATGGAATGGGCAGAAGTACGCTTGGATGAATGTCCTAAGGTGGCTAAAGTTAAAGATGCTGTAACCGGCAGCGACAAGGTGAAACAGGTGTTTGAAGAAGCGGATAACCTGCGTATCAAACTTGGCCTTGACCTGATCTCGCCTATTTGTGTGCTTACTGCGATAGCAAAACCCGGTATTGCCTTTAGCGCCGAACAATTAAAATCGTTTCCGGTAAAAGAAAAAGAAGTACTGGATCTTTATTTTAAAGAAGACGGCATTCAGCAGGCGGTACAGGGAACGGAGACAAATACAGCTTCTTCGGTGGCTGGTGCTCTGTATAAATATTGTATTGAACGGACAGCATTAGCCAGGGAAGGAAAAACGGATCCGATAATAGGGCGCGACAAAGAGACAAGGATGATGATGGAGATTTTATGCCGCAGAACCAAGCCAAACGTGATCATTACCGGCGAAGCAGGCGTTGGTAAAACCGCCCTGATAGACGGCTTTGCCCTTGACATTATAAATAATAATGCGCCGGCACAACTCTCAAATTCGCTGGTGTTCGAATTAGATCTGGGGGCACTTATTGCAGGGGCTTCGTATAAAGGCGAAGTGGAAGACCGGCTGAAAAACATTCTTAAAGAAATCAAGCAGTTCTCAAAAGCAATCCTATTTATAGACGAAATTCATACACTATTGGATAATAAAGGTAGCGGGATAGGAAGTGGGGCGTCAAATCTTTTAAAGCCGGAACTGGCACGGGGTGAAATAACCGTAATTGGTGCTACCACAACTGATGAATACAGGAAGTTTATTGAATCAGATCAGGCATTTACGCGCCGGTTTGAAGTATTAAATGTTTTGGAGCCCAATGAAGAAGCGGCAGAGAAAATGTTAACCCGCCTCGCACCGAAATTTGAAGAACACCATCAGTTGATGATAGAAAAGGACGCTATCGGGGAATGTGTGCGTCTGTCGAAACGCTACCTGAAAGGCAAAAGATTGCCGGATGTAGCTATTGATCTTTTAGATGGCACTATGGCAGCTATCAAGTTAATGGTGGATACTAACAAAGGGGATATTAAACACTTTAAAAAGGAACTGGAGAGCTTAAAATCCAATGGCGCTACTACAGAACAAGAACTGTTTAACAATTACAGATGGCTGAATTCGGTGCTGCAAAATAAAATCAGTCCTGTATTGCTTGGCAAACTGGAAGATGCCACGCAGACCGACAAGTTCGAAACCGCACAGGAGTATGATGATTTTTTGTCTGAAAGCCTGGATAAGCTAAGACTGCTCGCGGATGATACGAAACGTTCGGTGAACAAAGAGGATATCGCTTCGGTGGTGTCATATAAGACCAGTATTCCACTCGGAAAAATACAAGCGCATGAAAAAGAAAAGCTACTGAACATGGATGTCTTCCTTAAAAGAAGAGTGGTGGGCCAGGATCATGCCGTGAAGGCACTTTCCGAATCCATACTCGAATCAAGAAGCGGATTAAATAAAAAAGGACAGCCTATTGGTTCTTTCTTTTTTTTGGGTCCCACGGGTACCGGTAAAACAGAGCTTGCCAAATCCATAGCGGAATTTCTGTTCAATGATGAAAAGGCAATGATCCGGTTTGATATGTCGGAGTTTAAAGAAGAGCATTCAGCAGCCCTCCTTTATGGCGCACCGCCTGGTTATGTAGGGTATGAAGAAGGCGGTATGCTGGTGAACAAGATCCGGCAACGACCATACTCTGTATTACTGTTTGATGAAATAGAAAAAGCTCATCCTTCCGTGTTTGATACGTTTCTGCAAATTCTGGATGAAGGTCACATGCACGACCGGTTGGGAAAAGAAGGCGATTTTTCAAACGCCCTCATTATTTTCACTTCAAACATTGGCAGTGAGTGGATCACCGAGCAATTCGGGAAGGGCGAAGTACCTACGTCTAACAAGTTGATGGAGATCATGACCAAATTTTTCAGGCCGGAGTTCCTGGCGCGATTAACCGAAATCGTACCTTTTGCTCCGATCAGTGAAAATAACATAGTACGCATTTTTGAAATTCAGATGAAAAGCCTGCTGGAAGCATTAGACAGGCAGGGTATCAGGCTTGAGCTGTCGGATGACGTAAAAAAACACCTGGCCCTGAACGGGTTTACACCAAAGTATGGTGCCCGTCAAATATCGGGTGTGATCCGAAACCAGCTTCGCCGGCCCATATCAAAATATATAATTGCCGGAGAACTAAAGAAAGGAAATACTGTAAACGTTCATCTTGAAGAAGAAGCTTTAGCATGGGCTATTAATTAAGTTTATTTGAAGATTACTTTCGATACTTTCTCGCAAAGGATAAAGTAGCGGGAGTAGCGGTAGGGATAGCTGGAAAAAATGTTGGCTCGTAACTCAGGAAGTATCCGCAGGGTATCTAGTGACCTAACGAACTGATCGGTAAATTTTAGTTCATTTGCTTTAAACTGGATGGCGATCCTACATCAGTTAAATATTTGTGCTCTAAAAAGCTAACCTCTATATGGCTACTCAAGTTTTTTTGGGATTTATTGGCAGTTTGCTCCTGTGTTCAATAGCTCTTGCTGTTGTGCTAAAAAACATAGCAGAAGGGATCGCTGTTAGAGGTTCAAAGCCATTTTTATATGGGTTGGTCTCTGCAATGATCACCTCAATAGCAGCGTATCTTGTTTCTTTTATTTCTGAGAACCCATTCGAGGTGTTTTGGTTTTTTGGTGGCATTTTTTTTCTTTTGGGAATAATACATATGCTGTTTATACACAAACGGTTTTTTTATGCACAGAAACACAATAGTAATAAAGTTCTGGTTGCAGAGCTTTTGTTTGGCTTATCCCTTATCCTTTTTACAATAGTTATTTTTTCTACGCTGCAATTTTTTTTTAAAGACCCTAATTTTCTTTTCTATCCGATAGTGGTGAGTGCACTATTGTTTTTTGTGCCATTGCTTATCTTTCATTCGTTTCAAGCTGCCTATGATATTCCCCCAGCGCAGTTTCCCACGTGGCAATATCCGTTAGACAAATCTTTACAATTGCCGCCTATTGTCCGAAGTGATGGGGAATTTATTATTGCATTCGAAATTGCAGAAAAAGCAATGGACAGCAAACAAGGTTTGCGAGTTTATGCTTATGAAAGCTGGCAACTGAGCACGCTCTTTCACCATTTTATCAATGAATATCAAAATCCTGTAACCAAGGCGAGGATCGAATACATTGATAATGAAGATGAACCTTACAAATGGTGGTTTTACAAAAAACATAAGTGGTATCAGACACGAAATATCTTGAACCCGGAATTTTCAATCAGGGAAAGCGGTATCAGGGAAAATACCGTCATTATTTGTGAACGGCTTTTAAACACCACACCTGTTTCAAAAACATAAATAACAATTATTATGAGAGATAGGCTGCAACATTATTTTGTAAACTGGGTAGATGGGATGAAAATCAATAAGACGCATTTTATTGACCAGAACAATGCGTTTAAAGATGCTATGCACGACGTTGCGGCGCTTCATCTCAATCCGCACCGGTATGGTATTCTGCCGCCTTCGGTAGCCGGCGAAAATTCATTTAGTGTAAAAGTGTCCCTTGATAATCACAAGACATTGCGCGTGGTAGTTGAGGCTTGTCAGGCAATTACTCCTGGAGGCGTGCGCATTGCGCTTCCAGCTTTTTCTTCGCTTGTGCCAACAGATGCCGATTGCAGGCCTGCCGTAATATTTCCTTTTTCGGGTGGCGGCGAAGAGTTTGACTGGTGGATTGTACTGATCGTGCATCCATTTATAACCCAACCGGCAGGAACCCCCGATTTATCGGAAAACCCACCCAGGTTCCCCACCGTGCTGCCCACCCACACGATACAGGTTGTTAATTCACAACAGTATAAGCAGTTTGCTTATTATCCGTATGCATTAACGATAGGTAAAGTGTTTGTATCTGGCGAAGAAATAAACCTGGCCGATTATTATATTCCACCCTGTTATTCAGTTAATGCCCATCCTGATTTAGTATCGTTGCTTGGTGATTTCGACAAGTTTTTAGCCACCATGGAAAGACATTGCACACAGATTATACAAAAGATTTTTAAACAAAGCGAGCAAAACAACATTGCAGAACCGGTTATGTTTATATGCGACCGGATCATAATATACTTAGGGCAAGCGATTACTACTACCCGTTGGACTTTGCTACATGATTCACCTGCAGCCCTCTTTTTTGCAATGGCTTCTTTAGCAAGAGTGATTAAAAACATTATAGACCTTCGTATAGGATCGGGAAAGGAGGAGCTGATGAATTATTTGAGTGAGTGGTGCGAGTTGAAGCAAGGTGAACTGGAAAGCATGTTGAGCAGTATCGCCAATATGACCTATGAGCATAACGATGTAAATAAGAATATTTCAGAAACAGCGGTTTTTCTAAAAAAAATGACGAAGCTGTTCGAAACGTTGGCTAACCTTGAGTTTATTGGCAAACCTAAAGTAGCACCGAAACAAAAACCCATCATTGTAGGAGTGCAGCAGAGTAGTAACAAGCCAGGATCATAATGCCAACAATTAAATGGAAGTCTCTTAAGATTAAGGCGATATGGAAAAATTTATACCGATTGTGAATGCTATTCTATAAAATTATCTTTTTATGAAACCGTTAAACCGGGCAGAACGAAACAATAGCTTTTTTGGTTTTGTAATTCTTTTTTTAATAACCATCGGCATTGTAATAACGGTCGTTTTTTTTAGCTTAAACGTGCAGTTACGTGAAAATAAACGACTGCGAAGCAGGATGTTAATTATGCAAAATGAAAAGAATTTGTCCGATTCTTTCAGAGTGGCCATGAATATAGCCCTGAACGAACTTACGAAGTTCGACTCGAAAAAAGAGCCGGCGATTGTTACAAAAGGAAGGGTTGAAAAAAAGATAGAAAGAATGAGAAGGATCGTTAGCAATATGCCGGAACAAAATGCTAATGAGGAGAAATCCATTTATGACATGGTCATACAAAACATTGCTGATTTAAACGTGGCTAAAGCAAGAATAATAAATCTGGAAGAAGAAAAGGGAAATAATTAGGCAACAAATCAATAAGTATTTTTAAAATCTTTTGAAATGAACGCAACTAATTTTTTCACCAGGAGAATACTGGGATTGGATTACAGGGTTTGGGTAGCCATGGTATTAGTCTGTTTTTTAAGTTTAGGTCTGTATAGCTATAAGCAGATTAGGTTTAACCACATAAACAGTCAGCCTTGCCCAAATGATTCTATCACTATAAATGGCAAAAGTGTAGAAAATGTAGCGAGTTGCGTCCTGAACCGGTTATCACTTTTCGGAATTCAATCCGACTCGGCTGCAACAGTGGAGTGGGACTTTGGAGATGGTACAAATGTGGTAAAAGGACAAATTGTGTCTCACGGATTTATAGAGGAAAAGATATACAGTGTAAAAGCCACTGTAAATGGAGAATGCGAATTTAAAGTGGAAGTAGTAATAGCTCAGGATCCTTTTCTCTCAGGCAAACAGGTAAAACCGGTTGTCGAAATTTTTGCAGATCCGATACGTCCGAAAATAGGCAGCACAGTACACTTTTATTGTGTGTCTGATATGCCTTACATTACTTCATACGAATGGAAAGTATTGGAGAAGAATGAGGTTAAGGGAGATTCTGTGCCGGCTTTTATGTTCAGGGAAGGAGGAATCTATACAATTCAATTGGTCCTTAACGACGACCCTTTAACAAGAACGACCAGGGCGATAAAAGTGATTACGGAGATGTCACCGGCGCAGGGACCGTTTGACAAGAGCGGTTTAGGGGCGGTAACGCCGGGCGGTATTGGAATACTGGGTAATTCAGTTCAACCAGGAGGGAATGTTTCTGATCCTAATAACAACCCGCCGTCAAACAATGGCGCTGCTAATAATGATCAGGGCACGTCTAAACCTGATAGCCCAAAAAGAGATTCCCTGCCTAAAGCGCCTGAAGTGGATCCGGGTGCCTTCAAGGACCTGTTACAAAATGTAGTTGATCAGGACGGGAAAGAGCTTGAAGATCTGTATAAATATCTTGATTACAAGGCATCCACTATGGTAGAGGTGAATGAAAACAAGTCTTTGATACCACTCAAAGACTTTTGCAAGAATATGAGAGACAAAAAGAAAAAGAAAAGGAAACTAGAATCACTCAGTTTTAAAATAGATGATAAAAAAAGCATTCAGGTGATACGTATAAAAGTTTCACAAAGTGGAGGATTTTTGGATTGGGTGAATCCCTTTAATTAAAAGGATTATTGTAACTTAAACATTGTGAACTGATAAGGCTCTATCATGGAATGGTTTTACCAGGCGCTCACAATCGCTTATGGCGGTCATATTTATATGAAACAGACATTTAAATACGCATCCGGATAATGAAATTCAATTACTGCATACTATTTCCAGTGCTTTTACTTAGTTTCCTGTTTCATACCGATACAGAGGCGCAAAACATTCGGGGCGACACCATTTATGCAGATGTAAATATTGTGGTCACAATTGTATTTCCTTCTTCACCGAGCAAGGCGCAATTATCTATTATCGACGGTCAGGATAGTTTATATGAAGTAAGTGATATGGGGAAGAAGTCTATTTCAATAATGGCGCTAAAGAAGGGAGCGAAGGATCAGGCTTTAGAAGTTGCAGAAGGAAGGAGAAAACATCTTTTGATCTTATCTTATAAAGAAGGAAGCCTTGCACGGACTATTGATTGGTCTACTGTAAAAAAATTATCAGTACGTGTTGAAGAAAAAAAGAGGGAAGTGTCTAAATCCTTAAGTGAGGCAAATATTTTATATGATCAGGCAAGGAATGATATATCTAACCAGGTTTTATGGGAAAAAGTTGAAGCGCAATACCTGAAACTTATAAACGTCGAAGATTCTAGAGATGCAGGTGTCGTGAAATCCAGACTGGAAGAAAGCCGCACACAAATCAAGAATTCGAAAGGAAAGAAGTATGACGAAGCAATAACTACAAGTAAAAATTATTTGTCTGAAAAGAAATATCCAGACGCTAGAAAGGGTTTTCAGGAAGCATTGAAACACAAACCCGGAGATATACAGGCATTGAACTATATTAATCTAACTGACTCGTTATGGGCTAAAGTTTACGTTGATAAAGGCGATGAAGCGAATAAGGCAGGAAAAAAAATAGATGCAAAGTCATATTACAAAGATGCCTCTTACATCAAACCGGATTATCCTTTCTTACTGGATAAAGTTAATCAGGCAAAAAAGGATGCAGATCCCGAAATTTATAAGATTGAAAAAACAAAATTAGATCTGGCTATGAAAGCAAATGACATAGAAGAAGCAAGAAGAGCGTATGATTCTATTTTATCTATCTATCCTAACGATAAGTACACTAAAAGCCAGCTACCAAAATTGATTAACGAAGAGAAAAAAATTGAAGAAGAAAAAAAGGAAGAGGCAGATTATCAGCATATACTGGCTACAGCTAAAAGTTTGGCTGACAAAGCATCTAACGTCGAAGGAATCGATGTTGCTATTAAGGAATATAAACGAGCTTCAGACATGATTCCGGCTAGAATATTTCCTAAGAAGAGAATAAATGAACTTACCAAAATAAAAAATGGTTTCAAGGCAAAATAAAAAAACAACCTCTGTGAGATGGTTTATCTAATACTGGCAGTCAGCAGTCGGCAAGCTTGTCAAACATAGTTTGCTGACTGCTGATAGCTGATAGCAAAAACTTATGGTTCATCATTTATAACGAGTAAGGCATCAGTTAAAACGAATAATGACATGTAGAACGCTCCTTGTTTATTTAATTAT
>CAXTDO010000217.1:0-8382 GCA_964242315.1 uncultured Flavihumibacter sp. | reverse complement strand
CAATAATATTTTTATAGCTCTTATAAGTTCGGGTAAAACAGTCCAGCTTTGGCCTTTTGCACTTACATACTGGCGTTCATCCATACATATTTTACAGGCAACAGGTGGCTGAATGGATGCTTCATATTGCATTCCACATGTATTGCAGATAAACGACTGTTTGTTCATGTGATTTTATTTTGGGTTTTGAATTGCTCAAAAATATTATTTATCATTAAATAATTAAAGTTTCACGTTTGGTTTCGTTCGTTCAGATACTTTTTTTTATTAAAGATTTCTACTATATTCGATGATACCAAAACTAAATCCTATCTGCTATCATGCATCGCAGCCTTATTTTAATTATATCGCTGTTCCTGGTTGTGCAACTGCTGCATTCTTCAGCAAGCGCACAGGTTATTGCCGGCATTCGTGTTAACGGCAGCCCGGTAAATAACGGCGATGTTAAGCTTATATGCCAGGGTAATTCCATAAGTTTTGAGAGCGCTGCACAAAATGCAACAACCGTAACCTGGCGCTTTAATTCCGGTACGCCATCTTCCGGCTCAGGAGCCGGACCTTTTAAAGTTACCTACAGTAAAACCGGTACCGATACGGTATTTCAAAACGTATCAGGTGGCGCTTCGTCAGATTCCATGTATGTGATTATTCAGGTTTCAAATGATAAACCAGCCGCCGTTTTCAGTTTTCCGCCCGATGTTGTATGTGGTAATGCCGGCATTCAATTTGGCAATAATTCGGTTGGTAACAACCTTACTTATTTGTGGGATTTCGCAGATGGAACAAGCAGTACGGAACTGAATCCTTCTCACCAGTTTTTAACCGCAATCGGGTTACCAAGTACGCAGCAGTTTAGGGTAAAACTGGTAGCAACCAATCCATCAGGATGTAAAGATTCTGTAACCAATACCGTAACGGTAAAACGTGTACCTGATGCTTCCTTAGATAATGCAGACCCGAACGTACGGTTTGATTCTTTTAACGATGTACCCACTTTTAAATACTGTAACAACATACCATCTTATCCTTTCAAATTTTTAAATGTTACCAAAACTGCCAGTTCCATAACAGGATATAGTATTCATTGGGGAGACAATGCTCCCGACAGCACTTTCACAAGCTGGCCAGCAGGAACTGTCATCACCCATGTGTTCCCGTTAGGAAGCAGCACCATGATAGTAAGAGCCACCGGAACAGATGGTTGCGTAGGCATCAAACAATATATTGTGTTTCTCGGCTCTATTCCTTCAGGAGGATTATCCAGTTTAGGAAATGAAGACATTTGTGTAGCCGATTCACTAAGGTTTTTAATTAAAGATATTGGCGACAATGCCCCGGGAACGCTTTATTCTTTTCTGATCAATGACGGATCTTTGCCGCAACGGTTACCTAACAAACCTCCTGACACAGTGGGGCACCTGTTTACTGCAACGTCCTGCTCTTTTACCAGCAGTAATGGCAATGATACTTACAATAATGCCTTTGGCGCTTATCTTACCATTCAGAATCCTTGTGGCACAAAGAGCCCTTCGGTAGTACCCATCTTTGTTTCCGGTACGCCTAAAGCAAAAATTGACGTCCTGCCCGCCGAAAACATTTGTGTAGGCACAACGGCAATAATAAGAAATGCTTCCAGCTTTGGCGCGGTAGTTACTCGCACCGGAACATTCAGTTCCACCTGCTCCAACACTGGAAAGCAGGTGTGGTCCATTTCACCATCAACCGGCTATACGCTGCTTGCAGGAAGCGATACGGGTAATTTGAACAATAGTAATAAAAACGGACTTTTATGGAGAAGTGGCTCCGCTAATCTTAATATTAATTTCACGAGAGCCGATACCTACTCTATCAAACTGTATATTTTTAATAATCGTTGCGGACTGGACAGTGTGGTGCGTACGGTGTGCGTACGCAATCTACCCCAAGCCCGTTTTACTATGCCTAGAAAAACAGGTTGTGTAAAAGACAGCCTGGTTTTTACAAACACTTCCCCTCAAAATAGTTGCGGAGGCGATGAGTACAAATGGGAGGTAAAATTTGATCCACAGGGTTGCACAGCCAGCGGGTCATTTACATTTATCAATTCAACCAGTGCCACATCCTTTTCACCGGAAATCCGGTTTAATACACCCGGCAGGTATTTTATCAAACTAACGGTTACCGCTAAAAATGCAGGCACTAACTGTTTTTCTACACTGGAAGATACCTTTAATCTGAAAGGTCCGCCAAAGATTACGCTCCCGGCTATCAACAGCATTTGTCCTAATGACAGCATCTCACCAAGAGCCACCGTAACTACTTGCAACTCACCTGGCCCGCTGGGTTATTTGTGGACGTTTAACGGGGGCACACCCTCCTCTTCAACGATTGCAACGCCCGGAAAAATTTCCTATAGCGCGATAGGAACTTACTATGCACAACTGGCTGTTACCGACAGTAGTTGCAGCCTTACAATACAGGATAGTGTGAAGGTTACCGTTATATCTGCGCCTGCCGCCAATGCAGGCAGGGATACCGTAATCTGCAGCGGAACAAGGGTACCGTTGGGCACAACAGGAGTGAGCGGGGTAACCTATCAATGGTTTCCTTCCGGCCTGATCAGCTCAACTGTGGCAAATCCATCCGTTGTGTTTAATTACACCGGCTCTAACAGCGATACCACGTATTATCTGAAAGTAAGAGCATCAGCCGGCGCAAACTGCTTTAATGAAGATTCCGTAACTGTTACTGTTAAGCGCAAACCTGTTATCTCGGTTCAACCATTAAAGCCTTCCCTTTGTATCGGAGACAGTGTTGAGCTCACAGCCAGCGGAGCAATCAGTTATTTATGGTCTCCTGCAGCCGGCTTAAACAACAGCAGTTCGGCAATAGTACGGGCATCACCGCAGGTTACCACCACGTATACCGTAAAGGGAGTTGCAGATAACGGATGTGCCGACACCCTTTTATCAACCGTTACAGTATACCAGAATGCCAAAGCTCAGTTTACTTTGAAAGACAGTGTCAGATGCGCACCCGTAAATCTTGACACCATCGTAAATGCTGTACTGTATCCCGCAGGAAACAGCGTATACACCTGGTTTGTAAACGGCGTACCGGCTGCCAGCAATACCACCGGCAAATTTCCGTCTTATCCTCTTAATGGCGCCGGGCAAAACCTGGTCATCAAGCTGGTTACATTAAATGGAAACGGCTGCAGGACAGACAGCATGGAGAAAACATTCAGAACCGTTTTAGGCGTTGCATCCAGATTCAGCAAGAATATCGACAGCGCCTGCGGACCATTGAAAGCCTATTTCAGAAATACTTCCAGCCTGCTGAACGGCGTTCAGTTCTTCTGGAACTTTGGTAACGGCACCCTCAGCCGGTTATCTCAGCCTGATACGATTACATTCAACAATACAGGCATCAATGATACTACTTACTATATCACCTTAAAAGCCTACAATGGATGCGACACAACAGTGTGGCGCGACAGCATAAAAGTGTTCCCGCCACCATCGGCAAATTTCGGAGTAAGCGCTACAAAAGGATGCTCGCCGTTTGAAGTTACCGTTACCAACGTTTCTACAGGCAACTCAACCTATTATTGGGATTTCGGCGACGGACAAAAAGATACCACTTATACTGCCGGTTCTTTTAAGCACACTTATTATACAGGCGTCATCTCCACCTATATCATCCGCATGACTACCACCACCCGTTGCGGAACGGATAGCCGGCCTATCAGCCTGCTTGTTTCGCCCAGTACCATAAAACCAAATATTACGGTCAATGGCGATCAACTGTATGGCTGCGCTTCTCATACCGCTGTTTTCAACAGCAGCAGCGTGGGAGCGGCGAGGCTGGTCTGGAACTTTGGTGATGGCCATATTGATACTACATCAAACATCCCTTCTTTTCAGCATGTGTTCAACAACAGTGGCATATACATCGTTAAAATAAGACTGCTGAATGATTGTACCGATACCACTATATCAACACAGGTAACTGTTTATGATAAGCCAAAGGCAGACTTTACGCTCAGTGATACGCTGACCTGCATAGGAGGTATAATCAGTACTTCGAACGTTTCTAAAAACGCCAATGCGTATGAATGGTTTTGGGGCGACGGCACTACATCGGTAGGAGTTAACTCCTCTCACACATACAGTTTGGATCAACTGTATACCGTACGCCTGGTTGCACAAAGGCTCAACAGCTTTGGAATTGTATGCACAGATACCCTGTCGAAACAGGTAAGAGTTGTTAAAAGAATACAACCCGCAATTGTTATCACGTCAGGAAATCCATGCAGCAGCTATACCTTAGGGGTAAGCGCAGCCAATGCAAACAATGCCCGTTCCATTGAATGGACATTTTATGACAGCACCAGGGCGCCCGGCGTTTTTTATGCTAACGGTGCAAACGCTTCTTATCTTTACAGTAAGCCCGGTACCTATACTGTAAAATTAGTGGTACAGAACGCAGCAGATTGTAAAGACAGTTCGCAGATTACCGTTAATGCATTTCCAACCCCTATTGCAGTATTTACGCCGGCAAACATCCTCACCTGCAATACAGACACAACCATCAGTTTTATATCGGGTGCAACGTATACAGGAACCGATGGGCTGAAATACAACTGGTATATTAACGACAGCCTGCGGGGAGCGGGCAACCCGTTTACTTTCCGTTTTACAGTACCGGCTAATATCCCGCAAAGAACCGTATTTACCATAAAAGTAAAGCCGGAAAACACCACCGGCTGCGGCGATGCTGCCACTTACGGAACCGTTACCATTCAGCCTTTGGCAAAGCCTGCCATACATGTTGATCCGGGCCTGCGACTGGAGCAACCTGATTACAAGTTTACTTTCAGGGATACGGCCGCTGCCAATGTAAACAAAACTTATCTCTGGGATTTAGGCGACAAAACACGCCAGCAGCTTTCAGGCAGACAAATTACCTACACTTATGGTGATACGGGAACTTATAGAGTAAAATTAACCGTCACCGATTTTGTTACAGGCTGCATGGCAACAGACTCTGTGAAAGTGGCTGTCATTTACATGCCTGGTTACCTTCATGTGCCTAATGCTATTTGTCCCGCTTGCAGTGAAGCTGCTTTACGGCAGTTCCTTCCTCTGGCCAAAGGACTATCGGCTTATCATTTAGAAATTTATACTACCTGGGGACAAAAAGTTTTTGAGACAAGCAGCCTGGATGCAAACGGATCGCCTAACGAGCCCTGGAACGGGCGCTGGCTGAAGGACGGCAAACCCGTACAGCAAGACAGTTATGGATGGAAGATTGAAGCCCGGTACGTCAACGGAACAGAATGGAAAGGCATGCGCTATCCGAACAGCACACGATATGTAAAAGCCGGATTCATTACTGTAATAAAGTAATATGGCACTATAAATAACAACTATGTATAAACGCATTATCTTTTGTGTAGTTTGTTTTTTTGAAGGCATGCAGATGCTTCCGGCACAGGATCCTGTTTTTTCTCAACCTTTTCTTTCGCCTATCAATCTCAATCCGGCAGCTACTGGTTCCGGTGAGTACGACCTGCGCTTCAGCGCCATTTACAGAAGGCAGTGGTGGGCAATTCCATCCTCGATGCATTACACCGCGTTTTCAGTAGATAAATTTATTCCATCAATAGGAAGTGGTTTTGGTGCACTGGTAACCACCTCAAGTGAAGGGTATTTAAAAAAGACAGGGATTTATGGCTCGTACTCGTGGACGTTCTGTCCGGTAGGCACGGTTGCCGAAAACTGGGAGTTTCCCAAATGGTTTGTAACCGGCGGCATACAATACGGAATGGTGCAGCGACGCATTGATTACGGTAACCTTGTTTTTGCCGATCAATTGAATGTTGACGGTTACATTCCCGGTAGCATCACTGCCGCAAATACGGCATTAAAAAATGGCGACTGGTACCCGGATTTTGCAAGCGGACTATTCTTCAGCTATAATACCGATGAGTTCAACAGGGTATTGGTGGGTGCAAGCGCTCATCATCTGAACCGCCCCGATGAATCGCTTACTTCCACATCAAATACTTTTCGCAGCCAGCTTCCCGTACACTGGACCGGCAATTTTATGTTCACCCATACGAATACAGAAAAAGAATGGTCATATACTGTTGCCGCAATCGGATATTTGCAGCAAAATAACCGGTCGGTTCAGGTGGGCAGCGAGGTTACCCAGAATAAATACGATATCAGCCTGGGCCTGTGGTACCGGGGAAACGTAAACTTTAAGAATATGAATACAGTAGCCTTAACATTATCCGTTAACCTGATTGGCAGAAACAGTGATAAAAGCAGGATAAGGGCAGGCGTAGCGCATGATGCCATTGTTGGAGGAAATGGGTTTTCCTATACTACCGGCGCCTCTGAAATAGGATTTGTATATGACCAAAGCACCTATCAACAGGAACCAAAGAATAAATGCAAGCCACGGATAACGGGACAGAGCGCTTGTCCTATCAGGGAAAGTATTCCGTAGTGTCGGTATCAGGTATGAGGTATGAGGAGATCAAAACTGATAAGCTTCTATCCAGATACCTCATACCTCATACCTGATACCTCATACCTGACAATAGATCATCACCATCAAACAAAACATATGACTAAAAGCATAAATATTATTATCATTCAGGCACTAGCTGTATTTGTAATATCAATGAATGTGCAGCAGGCTATTGCCCAGCGTACCATTGCTAGCAAAACCAGTCCCCAGCAGGTTTCTCTCATCAGTGAACTAAAGCCTTTTTATAATATCAGCGACCTGCCGGCTTATAAAGACAATACTGTAATCGGACAGGTATCTTCCTATGACACTACCGGTGGAAACGACGATGGATTCAGCGGCAAGTATTCTTTCCTGAGGAAACGTTCTGACGGTAGCCTGGTAATATTTGATGTTCAGGGCCCGGGTGTGGTTAACAGGATATGGACTCCCACCCCATCGGATGACAGTCTTGATTTTTACCTTGATGATACCACGCGTGCTGCTTTCACTATTAAATACAGAGACCTGTTTTCCGGTAAAGTGTTTCCTTTTGTAGCGCCTCTCTGCAACAACCAGTTGGGTGGTTACTATTGTTACCTGCCTATTGCTTTTCAACGCCGGTGTTTGATCGTTTACCGCGGTAAACAAACACAATTTCACCAGATAGGCTACAGGTTATATCCAAAGGAAACCATCGTTAAGAAATTCAATCCGGTACTTAATGCAGAAGAAAAAATAGTGCTGCAACAGATTAGTTCTTTATGGAACAAAAGAAACAAAACGGTTCAGGATTTTAAAGTTGCTAATTCAAAAGAACCACTAACTAATAAAACTCACTTTGAATTCAGGCCGGGAGAAAAACATACTTTGTTACAAGCTACTAAAGGAGGAACAGTCATAGGGATAGAACTGGAACCTGCTGCATCTTTTCAGGGACTGTCAAAAGATGTGGATATTAAAATAACCTGGGATAACGAAGCGCATCCTGCCGTTTACTGTCCGGTGGCCGATTTCTTTGGATATGCCTTTGGCAAAGCATCTATGGAAAGTTTGCTCATCGGAACAAGTGGAAACAAAAACTACTGTTACTTCCCCATGCCTTTTGACAAATCCGCTACCATTGAGCTCATTTACAGAAAAAATGATTCCGGTAAAACTTCTGATCCGTTGGCAATTACTGCTACGATATTTCTAAGCAATGAGATCAGAGACATCAGAAAAGAAGGAAAGTTTTATGCTTTCTGGAACAATCAACCGAGTGTTCCATTAAACCATCCTCATGATTTTTTAAAGACTACAGGTAAGGGACATTATGTTGGAACGGTATTACAGGCAAGAGGCCTGGAACCAGGCATGACGCTGTTTTTTGAAGGTGATGATTCCACCATAGTAGATGGCAAATTAAGCATGCATGGCACCGGCTCGGAAGATTACTTTAATGGCGGATGGTATGCGATGATGGATCGTTGGGACAATCCTTTCAGTATGCCATTATCCGGATCACTGGATTACTCGTTGCCATTGAGTCGTACGGGCGGCTACCGTTTATTTCTTAGTGATAAAATTTCATTTGCCAGTGATTTTTACCAGTCGATGGAACATGGCCCGGAGCATAACAGAAAGCCTGCTTCTTATACCTCCGTTGCTTTTTATTATGCCAACAAACCACCAGACGCTACTATTACTCCCAGATCAAATGAAACAAGCGTAATCATCCCCGACACACTGATGGTTTATCCCCAACTGATGAGCTTTATCATTGATGGCGATGTACTGGTTCAGCATCGCGGAGAGAGCTTTGTTTTTAGTACCGATCATGAATCCGGTGTAAGAATCCAGTTGCAGGATGTGCCGGTAGGTAATTACAAGGTATTACTG
>CAXTDO010000216.1:0-8420 GCA_964242315.1 uncultured Flavihumibacter sp. | reverse complement strand
GGAAGTAGTTGCGGTTGATGCCCGGTACTACCGTCCTACGGAAGTTGATCTGTTGATAGGAAATCCAACAAAATCAAACTCCAAACTCGGCTGGAAACCTAAGTACGATCTTCCCATGCTTGTAAAGGACATGGTAGAATCTGATATTGAATTATTTAAAAAAGAAAAGCTATTGAGTGAAGCAGGATTTACCATCAAAAATCAGTTTGAATAGTTGATTCAACAAAACAAGTCGGTACAATTATTTTAGAATAAATTAATGATACTCCGTGCATGTTGTACAGAGTATCATTTTATAATTTTATGTAAAGCGTTGTACCTTCATTGTTAAATGATGAGCGATTGACAGCCTGTTTATCACTGTTAAATAATAGACATGAATAAAAATGACAAGATTTATATAGCCGGCCACCGCGGAATGGTAGGCTCGGCTATACTGAGAAAGCTGGAAAGTGAAGGTTATACCGATATCGTTGTAAGAAATTCAAAAGAACTCGACCTGAGGGTACAAACCGATGTTGAGGCGTTTTTTGCGGAAGAAAAACCCGATTACGTTATACTTGCTGCAGCTAAAGTTGGCGGCATCGTGTCAAACAACACCTACCGCGCGGATTTTATGTACGATAACCTGATGATACAAAACAACATCATTCACGCTTCATACGTGCATAAAGTAACGAAACTGTTATTTCTAGGTTCTTCATGCATCTATCCAAGGATGGCCCCTCAGCCCCTGAAAGAAGAATACCTGCTTACAGGTTTGCTGGAGCATACCAATGAACCATATGCTATCGCAAAAATCACCGGCATTAAAATGTGCGAAGCTTACCGCGATCAATACGGTTGCAATTATATATCGGTGATGCCTACAAACCTGTATGGACCTAACGATAATTACGATCTTAAAAATTCTCATGTATTACCTGCCCTGATCAGAAAAATTCATGAAGCAAAAATCAGTAATGCACCTTCAGTTGTTATCTGGGGAACAGGAACGCCTATGCGTGAGTTCCTGCATGCAGATGACCTTGCTGATGCATGTTATTACCTGATACGGAATTATAATGAACCTGGCTTTGTTAATGTTGGGGTAGGAGAAGATATCGCTATTAAAGATCTGGCCGCTTTGATAAAAAGGATAGTTGATTATGAAGGTGAAATAATACACGATCTTTCCAAACCCGATGGCACACCCCGTAAACTGATGGATGTGAGCAAATTAACTGCCCTGGGGTGGAAAGCCAAAATAAGCCTCGAAGATGGTATCAGGAAGGTTTATGAGGAGTATGTGACGGCGGTTGTATAGACGGAAAATTAGCCATTCGAACTGTTTTTTTACTACGGAGGAAAAGCCGAGGTAGCACGGAGGTTACACAGAGGCAGTTACTCCGTGCAACCCCCTTGCTACCTCTGCCTTTCCTCCGTCGTAAAAAAAACTCCCATACTTTTAATCCCTAACTTTAATCCTTAAACTTTCGAACTAACCTCCCGTACTATGTTTGAAATTTTTAAGAAAAAAAAGCGGTTAGCCGATTTAAGCGGCATAGCTACCGACATGCATTCGCATTTGTTGCCCGGTATTGATGATGGCTCGCCCGACGTGGAAACATCTATTGCTCTTATCAGGGGTCTGATGGAACTGGGCTATAAAAAGTTCATCACCACTCCGCATGTTATGTGGGATATTTATCAAAATACCCATGAAACTATTAAAACGGCTCATACCGTTTTAAAAGAAGCGCTTAAAAAAGAAAAAATAAAAGTTCATGTCCGTGCGGCAGCAGAATATTTCCTTGATGATCACTTTGATCAATTACTTGATTATAACACTCCCCTCCTCACCATTCACAATAACCTGGTTTTGGTGGAGTTTTCTTTTGTGAATGCCCCTTTCGATATAAAAGAAAAGCTTTTCAAACTTCAACTGAACGGCTATCAGCCTGTTCTGGCACATCCCGAGCGATATCTTTATTTAAAAGACAACAAAGAGTTTTTTGATTTGCTTAAAGATGCCGGTTGCCTTTTCCAGCTTAATCTTCTTTCACTCAGTAATTATTACGGTAAAGCCTCTACAGAACTGGCTAACTATCTTATCAAAAAAAATTACATTGATCTCTTAGGTACCGATCTTCACCATGCGCGCCACATGGAGGCATTGCGTTACTCCGGTTCCACTATGGAAACCATTCAGCGGCTCCTTGATTCAGGAAAAATACAAAATGGGAGCTTATAGCTCTCAAAATTGACAATAATTGAACGGGCAATACTTAGTTTCGTGTCAGGTATAAAATGTCGCGTGGCTTGCTATCAGCTATCAGCCGTAAGGTATCAGCAAATTAAAACCTGATAAGCTGTCCTCCTGATAGCTGATAGCTGACGGCTGATAGCCTAAAATCTATTATGCTACCTGTATTTTATATTTAACTGTAACTTTTTGTTTAATTTATTGTTATCATTCATTAATCAATTATGGAGCTGTAGAAAGTAATGAAACTTACATATTCATTTCAATAAATTGTAATCATCTATGAATGCGTTTACTATCAAAGACCTTGAAAATCTGTCCGGTATTAAAGCTCATACCATCCGGATCTGGGAGCAGCGCTATTCATTTCTGAAACCGCAACGCACTGATACCAACATTCGTTATTATAGCAACGACGAACTGAAAACCATTTTGAATATTGCCCTTTTGAATAAATATGGATACAAAATATCTCATATAGACAAAATGCGCCCCGAGGAATTAAGAGATAAAATAGTCACTCTGTCCAATTCGCAGGCACAACAGGAGCGCATGATCAATGAATTAATACAATTCATGGTAGACCTCGATATGGATAAGTTTGAAACAATGCTTGACAATTATATCACTGCACGTGGTATTGATAAAACTATTACACAGCTTGTATTTCCGTTTCTTGAAAAAATTGGCATTCTTTGGCTCACAAACCATATCAACCCCGCCCAGGAACACCTGATTACAAATATTATCAGGCAAAAACTGATTGTTGGAATAGAAGGTGCTTTTACTCATTTTCAAAGTAATAAAACGGTATTGCTTTTCCTTCCAGAGGGCGAACATCACGAACTGGGATTATTATATACCTACTACCTTTTAAAAAACAAAGGCATTAAAATCGTTTATCTTGGGGCAAATGTTCCTATTAAAGATGTGGCATTTGTTGCTGATATTAAAAAACCTGATTATTTATATACCCACCTTACCTCTGTAGCGGGAAATTTCAACTTTGAGCGATTTCTCAATATCGTTCAGGGAAAGCTTAACAATTACCAGTTGGTAATTTCGGGTCAGGTTGCTCAAAATTACAAAAAGAAAATCCCCTCGTTTATAAATTGCCGCAGATCGCTTCCCGAAGTCATTGAGTTTATTTCTGGTCTGTAATGTTTGGTCCAGTTTTTTATGCAACTATCTTTCTACTAAGGATTTATTACTATTGTTTTGCCTTTTAACAATTAATTTCAAACAAAATTTGGTTTTTATTCCAATTTGTGTTTAATTTTGAGCATGATTTAATTAAACATTTTATTTATGTCATCCATAGAATTTAACCAACTATTAGTTAACAACGCAGAATTTTTAAAACCTTTTGCAATAACGCTTACGAGGGATAATGAAGCCGCACAGGATCTTTACCAGGAAACACTTTACCGGGCTCTGGCCAATAAAGATAAATACAATGTAGGTACTAATATTAAGGCATGGTTATACACCATCATGCGTAATATTTTTATAAACAATTACAGAAGAAGGGCAAAACAAAACACCATTTTCGATAGTACGCCTAACGACTTTTTGTTAAACTACAATCAGGCAGTTGAAACTAACGTAGCCGAAAGTAATTTAAAACTAAAAGATATCAATATTGCCATTCATGGCCTGCCTGATATTTTTAGAAACCCTTTCCTGCTATATTTTGATGGTTACAAATACCATGAAATTGCTGATATTCTAAAAGAACCTTTGGGAACAATTAAAAGCCGTATTCACTTTGCACGAAAATTATTAAAAGCACAGATTCAACGTTTTTGATAAATGAACGGGATATCGTTCGGTGAGCTTTAGTATGGTTTGCATTTGATAGGCAAACCATTTTTTTTGCAAAAAATGTATTGGTTGATGAAATCAAATATTAGTAAATAAGTGGCCAAAGTTGTTGTGATAGGGGCCGGATTTGCAGGTTTGTCCGCTGCTTCTTTTATGGCTAAAGCCGGATGGGAAGTGCATGTAATTGAAAAGCATTCAACTGCCGGTGGAAGGGCAAGGCAATTTATTGAAGACGGTTTTGTGTTTGATATGGGCCCCAGTTGGTACTGGATGCCTGATGTTTTTGAAAGGTATTTTCAACAGTTCAACAAAAACTTAAGCGATTACTACACACTCCAACGGCTTGACCCCTCATACAGAATATACTGGCACGACGGCCTCCTGGATCTTTCGGCAGACATCAATCAATTGAAACAGACATTTGAACACATAGAACCAGGCGCCGCAAAAAAATTAACCGGTTTTTTATCAGAAGCTTCCTATAAATACAAAGTAGGGATGCAGAAGCTGGTATACAAGCCCGGACAAACGATCAGTGAATTTATTGATTGGGATGTTATTACCGGTGTGATGAAGCTGGATGTTTTCACGTCCATGAAAAAACATGTTCATAAATATTTCAAGCACCCAAGATTAAGACAGATATTAGAATTTCCGGTGCTGTTTCTAGGGGCGCTGCCGGAAAAAACTCCAGCCCTGTACAGCCTTATGAATTACGCCGATATGGTAGGAGGCACCTGGTACCCGCAGGGTGGGATGTACAGTATTGTTAAGGCTATGCATGAACTGGCTGTTGAATGCGGTGTTCATTTCCATTTTGATGAAGAAGTGAAAAAGATTTCAATAGATAAAGGAGTTGCTACTTCAGTATGTACTGAACATAATATATATGAAGCAGATGTTATTATAGGCGCCGCAGATTATCACTTTATAGAAACGGCTTTATTGCCTGAAAAGTCAAGGTCTTATTCAGAAAAATACTGGAACACCAGAACAATGGCTCCTTCTTGTTTATTGTATTTTGTAGGATTAAATAAAAAATTGAAAAACCTTGTTCATCATTCGCTTTTTTTCGATGTATCTTTTGAGAAGCATGCTGAAGAAATTTATACTACCCATGAATGGCCGGCTGACCCGCTTTTTTACGTTAGTGCTACTTCGTTAACGGATAATACTGTGGCTCCGCCGGGCTGTGAAAACCTCTTCTTTCTTATACCGGTTGCTACCGGGTTGCAGGATGATACAGATGAACTCAGAAATAAATATTTTGATTTGATTTTAAAAAGGATGGAAAAGCGAACCGGTCAGTCTATAAAAGATGCCATCATTTACAAGAGATCTTTTTCTTCCCGTGATTTTACAGAAGAATATAATTCATTTAAGGGAAATGCATACGGACTGGCAAATACATTACAACAAACAGCATTGTTGAAGCCTTCGTGCAGAAGTAAAAAAGTTTCCAACCTGTTTTATGCCGGGCAACTGACTGTACCAGGTCCTGGTGTACCGCCATCTTTAATAAGTGGTGAAGTAGTTGCCGGACAAGTTCTTAAACATTTTAACCGTTGACACGCAAATCAAATTATTAATCTCTATAATTGTTGCACACACTATGAGCTATAATAAAGCACTGTAGACAAATGATTAATACTAACCATATAATCAGTTTCGTTAATGGAACAGTTATACTGTTTAAATGAGCTAAATATTACTTCACAAAAAGTTGAACAAAGAATATGCTTTTCAGAACATGTAATATTTTACACTTAGTCTTCAAACCAATATTAAAAAACCTTGTTAGATATTAATTACTATCAGTAAATTCCAAAGAACCCATACTATAATATTGTTGAAGTGGAAGCAGATGCCAATAGTTTATAACTGTAATGGATATATTATTTAGAAAACGTTTTAGTACCTGTCGAAGCAATCAAAATTTGCCATTAATAATTAACCATTAGTCATTAATTTTTTTGGCTGAAAAAAATAACATATGATCCAATTGTTTCATATAGTCAGCGAAAGATGTAGCAAAATTACCACTGAAGTATACAGTACTTCTTTTGCTTCTGCCATTAAATTGTTGCATCGCGACCTGCAGCATCCGGTCTATAATATTTATGGGTTTGTAAGGTTTGCAGATGAGATAGTGGATACCTTTCATGATTATGATAAAGCATCGTTATTGTCACAATTTAAAAAAGAAACTTACGAGGCTTTGGAAAGAAAGCTGAGTTTAAATCCTATCCTGCATAGTTTTCAGGCAACCGTTCATAAATACTCGATTGACAGGGAATTGATTGGCGCATTTTTCAGAAGTATGGAGATGGATCTCAGCAAAACGCATTATGATAACGCCGGTTACAATGAGTATATATATGGTTCTGCTGAAGTAGTGGGTTTAATGTGCCTCTACATCTTTTGTGAAGGAAACAAAGAGTTATACGATAAGCTTAAATTGTCTGCACGCTCACTCGGTGCTGCTTTTCAAAAGGTCAATTTTCTTCGCGATATAAAAACTGATTTCACGGGAATGGATAGAGTATATTTCCCGAGTTGCGATTTTACAAATTTCACTAGTATTGATAAACTCAAAATAGAAGAGAACATCCAGGATGATTTTAACGGAGCTTATCAGGGTATCCTTAGTTTGCCTATCAAAGCCAGGTTTGGTGTTTACGTAGCGTACAAGTATTATTTGTCTTTATTTAAAAAAATAAAAAGATTACATCCCTCCCGGATATTGGAAGAACGCATTCGTATTCCCAACTATGGTAAAGCCTTGATAATAATGCGTGCCGGAGTAAAAAGTAGATTACATTTAATTTAACTTTGTCTAATCACGGCTGAAAGCAGGAATAACATTTTATAATAATCAAATTAAAGTGACAGAAGTAGTTTTAGTGAATGAATTGGATGAGCCAATCGGTACAATGGAAAAAATGGCTGCTCACCGCAAAGCATTTTTACACAGGGCTTTCAGTGTTTTCATCTTTAATCATCGTGGTGATATGTTATTGCAGCAAAGGGCTTTGAACAAATATCATAGCGGAGGCCTTTGGACGAATGCCTGCTGCAGTCATCCGTTTCCGGGAGAAGATATCCTGGAAGCCGCTAACCGCAGGCTCAGGGAAGAAATGGGTTTTTCAACACCTTTAAAAAAGGCTTTTACATTTACATATAAATCTGAATTTGATAATGGCTTAACAGAATTTGAGTTCGACCATGTATTTATTGGTGAATGCAAAGACCTGGATTGTATAAGCCCTGACAAAGAAGAAGTAAACGATTATTGCTTTAAATCTTTCAAAGAAATCAAGACATCGCTTTTGCTAACAGGTAATAAGTATACAGCCTGGTTTCATATTGCTTTTCCTATGGTTGAAAAATGGGTAACACAGCACCATAACCGCGGATTATAGTCCCATGAGTTTTATAATTTATATATCAATCATCGTTGTTGTTTTTTTAATTATGGAAGGGGTGAGCTGGCTGACGCACCGCTATATAATGCATGGGTTTTTATGGATGCTTCATGAAGATCATCATAATAAAAGACCTGGCTTCTTTGAAAGGAACGATGCCTTCTTTGTGATATTCGCCGTTCCAAGTTTTTTATTTATTTTATTTGGCACCGTTGATAAAATCTATTGGCTGCAGGCACTTGGCTTTGGCATCATGGCTTATGGGTTTGCCTATTTCCTGGTGCACGAAGTCATCATTCACCAGCGCTTCAAATGGTTTACACGATCTAATAACACTTATATAAGAACGATACGCTGGGCACACAAGATGCATCACAAACATCTTGGCAAAGAAGACGGCGAATCATTCGGTATGCTGATGGTACATAAAAAATACCACGAAAAAATCAAAAGAGATAAAGCCCGGATGCGGGCTTCAAACCTATAAGGTCTTTAAACCAAACCTATAAGGTTTTTAAGACCTTATAAGTTTAGATGCAGCCTCATTGATGCCTGATACCTCAAACACCCATTACGACTACATCATTTCCGGCGCCGGCGCCGCAGGACTAAGTCTTCTGGTAAGAATG
The DNA here is from genome assembly GCA_964242315.1 of uncultured Flavihumibacter sp. Classification (GTDB taxonomy): domain Bacteria; phylum Bacteroidota; class Bacteroidia; order Chitinophagales; family Chitinophagaceae; genus JADCRZ01. The sequence goes on along the minus strand of CAXTDO010000216.1, from coordinate 297 downwards.
ATTACCAGCGGAAAGTTCACAGATAAAAATATCTTATTACTCGATAAAGAACCCAAAGTAAATAATGACCGTACCTGGTGCTTTTGGGAAAAGGAACCTGGGCTGTTTGAATCAATCGTGTACAGATCGTGGCCGGTTATGTGGTTTTATGGAGATGGATTTTCAAAACAGCTTGGCATAGAACCCTACCGGTATAAAATGATCAGGGGTATTGATTTTTATAATTATTGTTTCGCCCTTATTGCCTCTCAAAAAAATATAAATGTTCAGTACGGTAATGTTCAGCATCTGCATAGC
>CAXTDO010000215.1:0-8423 GCA_964242315.1 uncultured Flavihumibacter sp. | reverse complement strand
CTTATATCAACGCCAATTCAAGCTATTCCGCCGGCGCTGAGATCACTTCTCAGAACTACATTACCAAGTGGATGGATATCTCAAGCAACATAAATATCTATAACTCGAAGGTTAACACAGACAATGTTAGCGGTGGTTCACAGGCAGCATTGTGGAGCTGGTTTGGCAAGTTTAACAGCAATTTCAAACTTCCGGCTAAATTCTTTATTCAGTTAACTGCCACCTATCAGTCAAAGACCAACCTGCCTGTAAACAGTAACAATGGCGGCATGGGCGGTCCGCCGATGATGCAGAGCCAGAGTGCGTCTCAGGGTTACATCAAGGCCTTCTGGGGAACTGATATAGCTATCAAGAAAAACTTCCTTAAGAATGATGCTGCTTCGGTGTCGTTGAGCATAAGTGATATTTTCAAAACACGTTACACGAGCCAGTATTCTCAAAGCGAATACTTTGTACAGAACTACAACAGGCTCCGCGATCCCCAGATGGTAAGGTTGAACCTCAGCTACAGATTTGGTAAGATAGATGCATTGCTTTTTAAAAGGAAAGCTAATAGTAATATTAATGCAACGGAGGGAATGCAATAAAATTTTTGAACAACCTGGCGAAGCTCGTCGCTTCCCTGGTCTCTAAAGACCTCACAGGTTTTAACAGAGGGCTGCTATATTTTAATAAGCTTATGACACTTACTGCTTCAATTTGTATGTGACGTCTCGTTTAAAACCTGTGAGGTCTTTAGAGACCTCACAGGTTATTTGTGCAACTTATAGGTTTGTGTCTGCGGTCTTGTCGCTGAAATGTACGTACGGAAAGCATTCCGGTATATGAGTATCATACACTCCGTGTTTGCTCATCACCCATGCGGGATGTGGAAAGACCTCATGACCGGAAGGGGTCAGTTTCTGAAAGCGGCCAAAGAATATGCGCCAGGTATCTCCGTCTTTTGGTGGAAGCGGCCTTTCATTTGCCAGCCAGCTTAGGCTTTTCCAGGGGATAGCTATTTCAAGAGTCCAGCCTTTATCAACGTGCGAGAGGTTGTTGATACGGCCATCAACCTGCACCGCTGTTTTTAGTTCCGGCATATCATAGTCAAGAAAAACCCATCTTAATCCCCTGGGATGACGGCCCCACCAAAAAGAACTTCCGGTACGATCGTAGTCACCGGCAAACGTCATCGCTTTTTCCTTGTGAACATTAAATTCGGGAATGTCGAACCTGCCACCTTTTTTGTAGGCATCTTTCCAGATAAAAAACGTTTCATAAACCGTGTTTAAAGCATTTACTTCCAGTTCATAATAGCAATCACCGCCATCGATAAAAACCTCAAGGTCGTTTTCGAGAAATATGATAGCATCTCTTTCAGTTTGAGTGGCTGTAACGAACGGTTCTTCAGCCCAAAAGGCAATGTAAAGGTTTTCATCATTCCATAGCGCCGCAGACCGGGTGTTGTATAAACCGGGATCACCGGTAACCATATCTACAAACCTGTCAGACTTCACTGCCTTGATCCATTCCCGCTTGTTTAGGTCTCCGTTTATTTCAATGCTACCCTCAATTTTGTTGCAGTTGTAATGAGCAATGTCTTCCTTGTTACAGCCGTATTTCATATAAGGCGATTATATTTTTTTTTAATACAGAGCAAATGCTGAGCATTTAGACCTATAAGGTTATCAAAACCTTATAAGTCTGCCTTCGGCGTTTCCCATGTGGTTAAAAAACCTCACAATCCCTAAGGCGTCATAAACTTCCAACTCACCTTGCCTATGGTATTAGGCTTCCCTTTTTCCGGAGGAGAAATGGTACCTTTCCAAACCCCACTTTGCAAAAAAGCTTTACATTCCCGAAACGTAAACTGTCCTTGTTCGTAATTAAAAGTCTCCCCGTCATCATCGTATAACCGGTATGAGCCGGGCTTTTCACCGTAATGCCTGATCTCGATATCTACCTGTTCCCCCAACCTGGGCGCATGCAGCATGGGCGGCATCATAGGGATCATTCCGCCGTCTTTCACGTACACGGGTATTTTGTCAAGTCCCGGAGTAACGGTAATCACTATCCCATTACCGACTAACTTACCGGTGTAGAAATCGTACCATTTTCCTTTCGGCAGGATCACTTTGCGACTTGTTTGCCCGGTAAACACAGGCGCAACCAATAAATATTCACCTGCCATATACTGATCTTTCACTTCTTTGATTACTGCCAGCTCATAAGGATTTTCTTCGAGGCTGCCTGTATTCATCTCTTTATTTACTGATGAAGTAAAACCTTCTTCCAGGTTCATGGCTCTGAATGGCGGGATGCCTTCAAAATGGTACTTCGCAAATTCACTGTACCAGTAAGGCATCATCTGCATTCTTAGCAAGGCCATCTCTTTTACCTGCGCCGCCACTTCAGGAAAAGACCAGGGCTGCGTGCCGCTTGACCATGCATTGATCATCGCCATAGGTGAAAATATTACTGATTGAAAACGCCTGAGCCACTCCTCTCCTGTTTTGGAAGCGCGTACCTCCGGTGTCCACAACACTCCGGCATAACCGCTATTGATCAATGCCGTAATGAAATCCTGGTGATTATAGTAGTCGTTATAGATAACATAAGGAAAAGAAACGCCGCCGGCATTGGAAGCTCTTACAAGGCCAAATGTCCGCGAATTACGCTTCTTATACAATTCAGTGCTGTAGCGTTGTATCAGCAGTCCGTAAGTCTGGCGCATCTGTTCGGCAGTATTCCCGGACGGAAAGATGGCCACGTCCGGCCATAAATAATGGTCGTTGCCATCCACCTCGTCAAATTTGTAACCGCTTACTCCTATCCCCACCTGATCTTTATCAAGCTGGCCAAAAAATATCTCCCTTGCCGCTGGCATCGTCAGGTCAGGGACATTGCCTACCCAAACTGAATGCGAGCCTGTAAAAGGTGCTATCTTTTTAAAAATAGATGCTTCAGGCGAAACATACGGATTGGTCCAAAGGTTAAGCCGGATACCGAGATCCAGCATATCCTTTACAAACCTTGCGGGCTCAGGAAAACGCGTCTTATCCCATTCGAATGTACAGGGGTATGATTTACTTTGCCAGCCCGGCTCAAGCCCTATAAAATCAAGCGGATAGCCTCTATCCCTAAACGCTTTTGCTTCGGCTTTCACCTTATCGGCGTTGTATAACCGTTCCACGCGCTGCGTAAAGCCCAGGCCCCAGCGTGGGGGCAGGCATCCGCCGCCATTCATCAAATTGAAACGGCGGATTACGTCCAGTGGTTTTGGGCCACCCAATACATATAGCTCCACTCCTTCCGCAGGCACCAGCATTTCAACGGCATCGGAATACGGACTGGCTGTCCAGTTCTTATCAGTGTTGCGGTCCTGCACCTGCGGTGGATCTTTGCTGTCTTTTCTTACGGCGGAACCAGCATAAACTGTTATGTAACGGGCAGCATTAATGAAAACGCCGTATCCGTTAGAGGATACATAAAATGGTGTTGGCGCATGTGTGCGGCCATCGTCCCTGCCTCCGTAATGATCTACATGTAATTGAAGAATTTTACCACGCTGGTGCAATGATTGAAAATTCAAACCAAATCCGAAAATCTGTTCATGGCGATCCAACGGAAAACGCAGGTAAGTTTTTCTGTCAACAATTACAGCAGAGATGTCTTTTTTTGATAAAGGAAAATTTGTTGTGCCGATTTTTTTTAAAGCTTCTGTATTGGGAGTTGCCCCGGAAGCATTGAGCAGGTTGTATGCCTCAGGGGTACCCACAACAGCTTTCCAGATGCCAGGCTGCGTTTCAGTCCATACCAGATCCTGCGCTCCGGCAGCCTGACAAATCAATAAGAAGACTATAGAGAGTGTTTTAAGAATTTTCATTAGTGTATCAATGTCGTTGACTTAATAAATTTATAGTCTTTTCCTATTCAAAGATAAAATTTGGTTTAAAGTCTTCGTGTCCCTTGTGGCTTACCGTTGTGCTCCTTGTGGTTAAAAGAACCTATAATTCAAGAATCTTTTAACCACAAGGAGCACAACGGTAAGCCACAAGGGACACAAGGGATACCTATCAAAATATCAAATCCTTAAGTCAACTGCATTGATAGGTCATCAATGATATTTAGTTAAAGATTTCAATTGAAAGCGCTTACTGCAAATATTAGTAAAAGAATTTTTTGAATGACATCGATTGTTCTATAAATAAAGTTTTGGCGGTTACAGACCTCAAAAGAAATACCTGGCTGCAAACTGCGTAAACCAATCAATAAGAATTACCTGAGTGTAACTGTGTGCTGGTTTCAAGCGTATTTATATTCTTTACAGGCTGTTTTTCAGGCAGGATACAAATAAACGTCGCTCCTTCTCCTTCTTTACTGTGCGCACTTATTATTCCATGATGATTGGATGCAATCTTTTTGCAAAGTGCAAGCCCAATGCCCGAGCCGGAATAATTAAGCCTGCTGTTCAACCTCTGAAAAATAACGAAAATTTTATCCGCATATTTAGGATCAAATCCGATTCCATTATCCTGAAAACTTATCTTATGGTAGATAAGCTTAGCATCGAGATTAAAATGAACGATTTCTCTCGTTTCGGTGGGTTCTACGGTAATATTTATTTCAGGGAATTTTTCGCCGGAAGAAAATTTAAGAGCGTTGTTTATAAGGTTATAAAAGAGCTGGTTCATCTGCAATGGAATGCATTCCATCACAGGAAGTTCAGCATAGGTTATTACAGCATTTTTTTCTTTAATAACCAATTCAAAATCAATCAGAACATTTTGGAGCGTCTGGTTCAGGTCTGTTTTTATAAAAGCCTGGGTATCCTTTGTAAGATGCGACATATTCAGCAGATCACCAATCAACGCGCTCATACGATCTGCAGACTGGATAACTTTTCCCAGGTAAACTTTTGCGAAAGAGGCAGACGGTTCGTTGAAGCGTTCATCTATAAGGCTGGCGTAGGTTTTGATTTTGCGCAGAGGCTCCTGCAGATCATGACTTGCCACATATGCAAACTGCTCCAGTTCGCCGTTTGTTGATTCAAGTAATTCAACTTTCTCCTGTAATTCCTTATGATAACTTTTTAACTGCGTAATATCGTGAAATGTAGCTGTAAATCCATCATTGAGTTTTGCGAGCGCAACTTTATACCATCGCGTTGTGTCATGGCGCTGGGAAGAGGTTTCGAATTCCTCCTTTTTGCCGGTTTCTGTTATGCGAATGTATCTTTTCATCATACCGCTCCTGGCAGCGTTAGGTGAGATATGTAACAGCGATTGTCCTATGATAGAAGTTGCTTTTATTCCTATCTGATTTTCTGCCGCTTCATTGGCGAAGATCACCTTAAAGTCAGTTATCTCATTTTTGCTGCGCATGGCCTCGTATGTAATAATACCGTCCTGGGAGGTGTTTAGGATGGATTCGAGAAACAACTCGATGCCCCTGCGTTTTTTTATTTCAAGGAAATTTGAAACGGCAGTTCCAACAATGAGGAAAAATGATATTATAATGAATAAGCCCATCAACACGTTCGTCTTATCGGAAGAATGCTCATATTCATCCTGTCTTTCCTTTAATAATTGTAATTCTACATTAATTCCACTGTCTATCAGGCGCTGTGTAATCACTATATTTTTGAAATGATTGTTTTGCTCGGAAAATGGAATGGAATCCGAAATGTTATTGCTAAGCATCCATTCTATATGTTCATTATATACCTTGTTTAAAGCATCAACCCTTTTTTGTTGTGCCTTATTATCAGACACTAATTTTCTAAGACGCGTAATGCTCGAGGGTATGTTTTCTATATCTGAACGGTACAGTTCCATTAATGCATTTCTGTGCTGTTTACCCAGTTCAGACGGCATCATCTGGGCACTCTTTATCTGGTCGGAAAGTTTTTCGAATGAAGCTATTACGCCGTAGGTATGATTAACCCGTTCAACGTATTGTTTCATATTTTTGATGCTGCTGAGGTATAGAAAAATAGCTATTATAAATATCAGAAAAGCCAATCCGAAAATATAATAACTCTTTTTATTCATGGTATAGATTTGTCGTTTCTGTTCCTGAAATTAAAAAAAAATAAGCATTTACTTAAATGATGTCTTTACCACTTATATGCCTTAATCTGCTGTTGGTTGATACCGAATATTAATTGATCGTTAATAGAGAGAACGCTTCTAACATCGCCCAATAAACGAAACCCTGATTGTTGCTGGTTAATGTAAGTAAACCTTCCTTTGCCGTCACCTTTTAATAAGGTTCCGTAGTTAGCATCATACTTACCAAAGCGAAGCCTGGCGTGATTTATATTCCCGCATAACAGCAGGTCCTCATTACCATCCTTATCATAATCCAGTGCCGTGATGGTGAATACCGGAGAAAATTGCGCCTGCACAGGCAACGGCTTTTCGTGGAATTTGTCATCCGTGCCGCTTTCAAAGTAAGCGGTGCCAAGGCAGTTGGCCTGCAAATGTTCAACAGACTGTAGTTCCTGTTCTGTAAAAACGTCTTTTATAGTTGCATCCGCATAACTTTTGTAGTCCGGGAAACGGGTTCGCATGATGCTCATCTGGTCTAACAATTCATCACGGGTGATATACGGGTAGCTGCTGTCTTTTATATAAAAACAAAGTACAGGATCTATGGAACCGTTATCATCAAAGTCTTTATAATACAGCTCCGCAGGCTTTTTATCGCTGACTTTACATTGTGTGTTCAAACCGAGATTGCCAATGACCAGGTCCGGCTTACCATCATGATTGAAATCTGATACCAGTAATTTATTCCACCATCCGGTGTAAGCTTTATCAAAATATTTGGAAGTGTTGTTTTCAAGCCTTCCATTGTCATTGATGAATACAGTTGCAGGCATCCATTCACCTATAATTATCAGGTCGTTTTTATGATCTTTGTTGATATCTACCCATGCCGCATCGGTAACCATTCCTATCTTATTTAATCCGGGTGCGAAAGCGGCACATTTATCGGTAAAATGACCTTTACCGTCATTAATAAGTAGAAAACTTTCAGGTGTTTCGGGATACCTGCCTGGAATAACACGGCCACCGACAAACAGGTCTGCGTACCCGTCTCCGTTAATGTCATTTACCCGCACGCAGCTCTTACTTACATGCATGAGCGGTAAGGCATTACTACTCTTTTTAAAGATGCCTTTTCCATCATTCAGGTAAAGCCTGTCCTGTAATAAGGAATCGTCTGCAAGGTAGTTGTTATAGCCGCCGCTGCATACATACAGGTCGGCAAAGCCGTCGCCGTTTGCATCAAAAAATACCGCATCTGCATCTTCGCTTTCTTTATCAACTTCAAAAGCCGGTTGACTACTAATAATAAATTTTCCTGTTTTCTGCTGTATGAATAAAGACCCTGCCTGGCCATTGCCTCCGCCAGCATACACATCTTCCAAGCCATCTCCGTTTATATCGGCTTTTGCCAGGCAGGGACCAGAGAAAGATAAGGGATTAACAAGAAGTGGCTGGCGCTTGAAATCGTTAATGTCATTTGTTTTATGATGGTAATCAAGCGGAGAAATTATTTCTTTAAACAAAGGTGGCATGGTAACAGAGGGCTTAAACAAACCCGTAGCATTCTTTTCCTGCAGTGTCAGGAGCTGGTCTGCTTTAATGGTTAACAGCAGTTGTTGTTTTCCGTTCAACCATACAATTTTGAGTGAATCTATGGTTTGGTCGCTACCTAATCCAAAGTGCAGTACAGGTGAAACGCCGGATTGAAAGCCTCTTGTGGGCATCTGTTCCAGGTATTGTTGCCTGCCTTTATTGTACACAAATATTTTGGCGCCAAGTCCCTGAGTATTCTGTGCTTCGCCTTCCAGCTTCACCTGCAGGTAGTGATTGGTATGAAGCCTATTTTCTTCATTGCGGTAAATAAAAGCAGGTTGGTCGATATTATTCACCACCAGGTCTAAATCACCGTCATTGTCAAGGTCAGCATATGCGGCGCCGTTGCTGTTAGAGGTTTGATTGAAACCCCATGAAATACCCGTATTCGTAAAACTAAGATCACCGTTGTTTTTAAACATGTAATTTTTTACTTCGGAGGATGGCATTGCGTGAACAAGCTCCAGAAGATTTTGCCTTCGAATCCCACCTTTGTTATTCTGAAGGTAATCACCTGAATATTTTATAAAGTCCATATTCGTAAAGTCACGCAAAACGCCATTTGTGATGTAAAGATCCTTCCAACCGTCGTTGTCATAATCTGCTATTAACGGAGCCCAGCTCCAGTCGGTGTTACAGATCCCCGACAACTGGCCTATTTCGCTGAAGCTGCCGTTCCCGTTATTGAGCTGAAGCATGTTGCGCATGTACTGGTAATAAAAGCCAGACCTCAGCGCAAGATCGAACTTCTCATAGTTATCAGGAGCCATTAGTAATTTCTGCCGCCGGTTG
>CAXTDO010000214.1:7367-8446 GCA_964242315.1 uncultured Flavihumibacter sp. | reverse complement strand
ACAATGCCCAGCAAGGTAGTTTTGCCGCTTCCGTTAGGACCTAAAATGCCAAACACGGAACCTTCCGGCACCTCGAACGATACGTTGTTAAGAGCCTGTATGCGCCCGTATTTTTTTGAGATTTTCTGTAAATTTAAAACTGCCAATGTTAATGATTATAGAACAAGATAGTGGATGCAGGGCAATAATTTAACCATTTATAATATTTTTAGGAAAGAGCTCTGTCTGGATCGGTAACATAATAAAGAGATAGCTACAGATAAACTGTGGCTATCTTCCCTGTGATAGATGACCCTTATTTATCATTAATTCATTTCATCAGCACTGGGGCCATAGCTCCCAGGTATGGGTACGTTCAGCAGGCGTAAAAAAACACCTAGCTGCGCACGATGGTGTACAATCTGGCAATAGGTCATCCTTATCACTTCGCCTTTGGTAGTTTTGCTTAAGATATGATCTCCATTGCGTAAAGTCCACATCGGTTCCAGGTCTTCTTCGGTGGCTTTGCCAAGATGGTCCCTACCATCGGCAAGTGATCTTTCAAAGAGTGCTAACACATCCTTAGTGTTGTTAATTACTTCCGGACTATAGGGGCTGCTGGCAAAATCGAGTTCTTCCGTGGTAAGTGCAACGGTAACCCAGGAAGGGAGATCTGCAAGGTGAGTAGCTAAATTCCGGATCGTCATGCTTCTTTCATGCGGCTTCCAGTCGTATTTGTCATCAGGTATTCTTTCCATCATTTTGCGGGTGGTAACTGCTTCCTGGTCCATCTCTTTTAAGAGCATTTGAATCATTGACATAGTTGTTTGTTTTTATGCCTTAAAGATATTTGCACCTACTGACAGCCCTATGGCAGCCGGGTTTTGATGGCTTAAACTTTTTTTTAACCACAGGAGCAGGATTTTCAGGATTGAAAATTATTCAAAGAATTTCTACGCAAAATTTTGAAAATTATTTTCAATCCTGAAAATCCTGCTCCTGTGGTTAAAAAAATGACCTATTCGCTATCCAAACTTATGCCTATGAAGGAACTGTATTTTTTAACGGCTTTTTTAACTTCCAGCTGCGTTGTTTTATTA
>CAXTDO010000214.1:0-7357 GCA_964242315.1 uncultured Flavihumibacter sp. | reverse complement strand
ATTAAGTGCTTTAAAGGAAGTAGTTTCAACAGCAAGCTTATTATTTGAGATTGTTCTTTTCCAGGTGCCCCCAATGGTTCCATCTATTACAATCATGTGCTGATATGCCGGGTTTCCATCTTTACTCATTTCAGGCTTAATGGCTGGAAGGAATAATGCGCTACGGTCTTTGTAGCTCATTCCGTATTCATCATAGTCAGGCAATAAAAATGTTCTCTGTTGTTTGCTGTTGGTTGTAAGTGCTGTTTCTTTAAAAATATATTCCTGTCCGTTAACATTTTTACGAACATAGTCAGGTGGAAGCACCGAAGCGCCCTCCCTGGCGTCTTTCATGGTTAATCCTGACCATGTTACAAAATCTTTGAGTGTAGCAGGGCCACGGCTATCGAAGTAATGCCTGGTAAATGTTGCCAGTGCCTCTTCACGGTAGAATGGCGTGGCCGGGGGCGTTACTTCATCCAGTAATGCATAAGTAAATTGCTTACCGGTTCTTGCGCCGCTGCAAATTATTCCATCCAGCTCTGCACTCATCATCAGTAAGCTTAATGGTATGCCATCTGCTTTAATGTTAGCAGTAAGCAGTGATGTTTGCAGCTCTGTTCTGGTAAGTTGTTTTTTACCTTCCAGCGCTGCTGCTATGGTATCATTACTACGCTTTAAAACAGATTTATCTAAATTTGTTTTACGGTACATGAATGCATTAACGGCATGAACACGGGTTGCTGTCAGCGCAAGCATACAGCGAATATCAAAGGGTGTTACAAAATGCCAGGTAGGCCGCATGAGGTGCGTGCGAAGGATGGCACCCTTGTTAAAAGCTTCGTCAACATCCGCATCGGTACATTTCGGTAAACGCAATCCGATGGCCCATTTTGCCATGGCAAATTCCTGTGCCTGCATAGCGACCATCCAGGATACTATTTCTTCAGGCTTGCTGAATGTTGTTGCAGCAATTTGCTGGTTTAAAAGGCGGTGATTGATGATGTCGGCATTTTTCATAGTAAGCTATCAGCATTGCGCTCAATAAGATCCCACAAATTTCCGTAGAGATCTTCGAAAACCGCTACGGTGCCGTATGCTTCCTGAGTAGGCGTTCTTACAAAATGAATATGATCTTTTATCATGCGCTCGTAATCTCTTTTTATATCGTCTGTATGAAGAAAGAGAAACACCCTGCCACCGGTTTGGTTTCCAACACGGGTTCTTTGTTCTTCGTTAGCGGCTTTGGCAAGCAACAAACAACAGGAACCAGGATCTGAAGGAGCAATCACCACCCACCTCTTGGTAGCGCTAAGAACTGTGTCTTCTATAAGTTTGAAATGAAGTTTCTCTGTGTAAAATTGTAGTGCTTCATCGTAATCATTTACTACCAGGGCTATCTGGGCCAGTCGATGTTTCATAACATTTTATATTATTCTTACAAGGTTAGCTACTACAAATTCAATAAGCAACTTAACACTAATTTCTCACCGGCTTACCTCCCTTCAGTACGCTTTGAATTCTTTCCAGTGTTTTTTTCTCACCTGTCAGGCTTAAAAAGGCTTCTCTTTCCAGGTCCAGCAAATACTGTTCGCTTACGAGGGTAGGTTCGCTGAGGTCGCCGCCACACATTACGTACGCTAATTTTTTTGCCACTACTACGTCGTGATCGGTAGCGTAATTACCCCGCCACATTCCGTTGATGCCGGCATAGAGCGCACCCAGCATGGAACGTCCCAATACCTTTACGTCGGTGCGTTGCGACGGCATGTTGTATCCGGCATCGAATAACTCTATCACCGCATTTTTGGCATCGGCAATCCTTCGATCCTGGTTCATGGCAATTTCGTCTATGCCTTTACGCAATATGCCCAGGTTGTAGGCTTCAAAAGCCGAGGTGGAAACTTTTGCAGTGGCAATGGTAAAGAAGCGGTTTTTCATGGTAACATTTTCCGGTTCGTCTTCGTGCATTTCATCGGCAGCCCTTAGGGCAAATTCTTTAGTGCCGCCGCCGCCCGGTATCAATCCTACTCCTAACTCCACCAGGCCTATATAGGTTTCTGCTGCGGCAAATACTTTGTCGGAGTGCATGCTCAGTTCACAGGCGCCGCCCAATGCCAGTCCGTGCGGAGCAATTACTACGGGAATGGCAGAGTATCTTGCCCGCATCATGGTATTCTGGAACATGCGGATGGCCATATCCAGTTCATCATATTCCTGTTCAATGGCAAACATGAAGATCATGCCTACATTGGCGCCGGCGCTGAATTGCGGGGCATCATTTGCAATCACCAGTCCTTTATAATTTTCTTCAGCAAGACTGATAGATTTCTGGATGCCTTCCAGCACTTCACCGCCGATGGTGCCCAGTTTTGTGTTCCATTCCAGTCCTAATACATCATCTCCTAAATGATACACGTTACAGGCACTGTTTTTCCAGACGGTCTGTTTCTGGAAGTTCTTCATTACGATGAAAGCATCGCCGCCTGGTAACGGGGTATAGCCAGCGCTTTTTGCCGGAGCCAGCTCACTGGAAAAAACAGGCTGGTACACGGTTCGCTTGCCATCCGCTGTTTTATAAAACGAGGTAACACCATCGGCAAGCATTTGATCAACCCAGTGAGCAACTGAATAACCGGCAGCCTTCATAGCCTCGGTAGTTTTTTGAACACCCAATACATCCCAGCTTTCAAAAGCTCCTATTTCCCAGCCGAAGCCTGCTTTCATGGCATCGTCAACACGATACAATTCATCGCTTATTTCCGGAATACGGTGGGAAATATAAGAGAACAAACTATAATGAAATTGCCGGTAGAAATCACCTGCCTTATCGGTTGCCGAGAACAGCATTTTCAGCCGGCCCTTTAAATCATCTACAGACCTGGCAGCTTCCACACTGGCAAACTTTGGCTTTTGGCGCGGGCCATATTCCAGTGTTTGTAAATTCAGCGTCAGGATCTCTTTTTCTCCGCCGCTGCCTTTTGTTTTTTTAAAGAATCCCTGACCGGTTTTATCACCCAGCCAGTTTTTATTTACAATAGAATCCAGCCATAAGGGTATCGTAAATATGGAGGCAGCTTCATCTGCGGAAGCATTGCCTGCCACTCCTTTGGCTACTTTTACCAGCGTATCTATGCCAACTACATCAGCCGTTCTGAAAGTGGCTGATTTGGGCCGGCCGATAACAGGACCTGTTAATGCGTCTACATCATCAACAGTAAGCCCCATCTTCTCTACCAGTTGAAAGATAGACATGATGCTGAAAACGCCTATACGATTGGCAATAAAAGCAGGCGTATCCTTGCATAACACGGTGGTTTTGCCCAGATACAAATCTCCATAATGCATTAAAAAATCTATTACTTCCTTATCCGTATGTTGTGTGGGTATTATTTCCAGAAGTCTCAGGTACCTGGGGGGATTGAAAAAATGCGTACCGCAGAAATGCTTTTTGAAATCATCACTGCGTCCATCTGCCATCATATGAATCGGGATACCCGATGTATTAGAGGTAATGAGGGTGCCGGGTTTGCGGTATTTTTCTACTTCTGTAAAAATAGATTTTTTGATGTCGAGCCTTTCTACCACTACTTCAATTACCCAGTCATAACCGCCAATGTCCTTCATGTTATCGGTAAAATTGCCGGTCTTTATTCTTTTCAAAAAATCTTTATGATAGATAGGGGAAGGGTTTTGTTTGATAGTGCTTTGTAAAGAATCGTTAACAATCTTGTTCTTAACCACAGGATGATCAATAGCGAACCCTTTGGCTTTTTCTGCCTCATTCAGCTCATTGGGTGCAATGTCCAGCAGCAACACCTGTAAGCCGGCTCCTGCAAAATGGCATGCGATCCTGCTACCCATGACTCCACTACCCAGCACGGCAACTTTTTTTATGATTCTTTTAGACATACAATTAAAATTAGTTAGTTAAACAACTATTATTCGAAGGTAGATAAAATCGTTGTAACGAGGTGCGAAATTTGTTTGGCCACAAAGGCACGAAGGCACAAAGAAGCACTAAGAAATCCTTTATGTTTCTTAGTGCCTTTGTGGCTAAAGTAAACGCATTAAAATACTTAAGAGAGAAAGCTATTGGATTGAATAATGGAAAAACGGACAGGTTTAGTGAGCAAATTCCCTGTTACCAACCACGCCTGTTAACGGTGGTACAATATGTCCCAACTCAAAAGAGAAACGTGATACTTTCGGTATCCAGTAGAGAAATAATTTAGGCGACAATGGAAACGTATCAGATGAAATAATGGGAATGACCTTTTCCTGGAGTTTGAGAAAAGGCGGAGCCGATAGCCCAATAGCAGATAAGTTTTTGAGCGCTTCACTAAGATGTTTTTTCTCAATAAGATACTGCTGCAAGTTGGGAAACAACAGTGCTGCTTCATTTGGGGATCCAATAAGGATAGATAACAATAACATAGGTACCTGAAAATCGCCGGGAAAATCATCCGTTCCTTCAAATTGATGAAGATATTGGCCACCAACAGGAGCCTTAAGAATTCGATAAACGTTAGAAAATCTTTTGGCGGCACGTGGTGTAGGGATTAAAGGAAAAAGGCTTTGCGCAAAAGCAGACTCCCAGGGTTTAATTGTAAGTGCATCTTCATAAATCTCAAAGCCGGTATCAGTGTTCCCCAAATCAATGTGACTGGTTTCCTCATTTTTCTCATCTTCTTTTCGATCATTGTTGGTTTTATCATTGTCCGTTGTATTATTTTGGGCATTATCAACTGCCGATTTCGTATTTTCTTCTTCTTTTTTCCGGGTCGTTTGTCCATTATTATTTTTATGTTCCTGTTTTGCTTCTTTTTTTACGGCAGGAACCAATAGTTGATCCATAAGTTTACCAAAGCCGTCATCAGTCATTGGCCTTATACTAAATGGTATCTGGAATATCTTTTCAAGATAATTTTGAGGAGTGGCATATAACAATTCCGAGTCAACGGTTTTTTGATCTCCTTTTGAATTAAATGCTTCGAGTGTATTGCCAAGTGAGTGAACCAGCCATCTTGGGTCTACTCCAACAACAACAACAAAAAGTGGATAGGCTAGTAGAAGGTGCACCGCCTGCAATACATCCATAACTTTATCCGTTGGACAACGATCGAGGTCGTCGATATAAAGTATGATCCGCTCCACGGGCTTTGGAGCCACACCGTTTATTAGTGTGATGGTTTTTAAACGCTCGCCTAGTTTCTCGAAATCATTCCTTATAGTGGATATCAGGCCCATGTGTTTTTTGTAGTCATCAGAAAGCGTGCGCTCCGTTAAAAAGCGGGCCAAGCTCTGTCCTTCACTTATAGACCGGATTCTTTCTTCTAATTCGAATATTCGCGTATTTGCCGCGGCAAGTTTTACCAGTTCTTCCTGTTCCCGTGAATTCAAAATAGCGATCTCTTTTTCAAGAGCAACTTCCTGCGGCGTGGGATTCATTCTTTTTTTTGCAAGCTCAAGCTCAACGGTTTTTTTTGCGGAATCAATTCTGTCATAAACTGCTTTCATTTTAGAGAAAGCTTTTCTCAAAACTGCGGTGACCGCTGTTATTCCGGCAACAGCTTCAGCAATAAATGCTGTAATTGCCATTACTATTGCATGCACATTGTTTCTAAGGAGTGCCCAGACCCCAAGCGGTACCAGTACAAGTAAAATCAATAACCCGATGACTAGAAAACTTCTATCCCTTGAATTTACTATTGAAAAGAACAGAGCTGAAAAGCGACCCTTGATTGATAATCCTTCCGATATAACCGTGTTTAAGTCATCTACACTGGATAACGCAACAGGAATACCAATACTTTTAAGCATTGCTTCTATTTCGTTTTTATCCTTTTCAGGTAGCAATGCCAGGATATCTTTGTATTTCAGATCACGGAGTTCTATTTGTTTATTTTCACGCGTGGCCTGCACTTCCCGCAATGCTGTCTTTCTATCCTGAATTAAATCTTTTGACTTCTTAATTTCAAGGTTTGCCTGGTCAACAATTTGCTTTGCACTTCCCAACTCGGTTAACAGGGTAGCTTGTTGCTGGTCCGCGGTTAGTGGCGGCGAAACATATGCCGATAGTTTTTCAAGAATATAACTTACCAGGCTCGCCCACAGGTTGGTGTCGATGTAGTTCCACGCATTAAACCGTATGTGTACAATGTGTTCACAGAAGGCGGTTTTTTTTCTTTTTGACAACTTCATTGCTTCCGCCTCCATGGACTGCATAAAAAAACTTTTACCGGATCCCCAGTTGCCAAATAGTCCGATCGCGAGTGGTGGCTTCACATCCTTTGCCAACATTATAGCTGTCAGGGTCTTTACATCTTCTGCTATACCCAGCAGATCCTCTTTAATGTCAACAGAATCAGATGAATAACCGGCAACGAAAAGTGATGATTCATCATCACTTCTTCTGAATTCCAATAAATATTTACGCAGTAATAACGCTGCTTCTCTGGTGTTTGGATCTATAACTGCTCCCTCGAGAAAAAAATCTGTTGTCTGTCCGTCAAAAGCAGCCAGCAAACCAGGGAAATTTCTTGCTACATCATCTTCCGCATGTTCTTTTGTTTCCTTAATCATTAAACGTACAATGATTTCAACGCCCGGACTAACTGCTAAAATCCTGGCGGCTTCGCTGGCGATATCCGGCAAAGCCAGCACTGAAAGCACTTCAAAGGGGAGTTTAAAAAGATTTGTACGATCAGATATTTTTGAACACAATTCTTCGGTTAATGCCGGGATAGGAACCACTCTTAGAGCCCGAATCACAGGCCATTGATCACGTTCAAAATCGGATTCATTCAATCTAAGCTTAAAGGTATTGATCACATCCGGATTTTGATGAGCCTTAATTGCCAATGATAGGGTAGCCACTAATGGTGGCGATGAAAAATTTAAAAACGGCTCAATTGCTTCGTTAATGTATGATGCATTGCATTTATATAAATAAGCAAGTATCCAGTAAACAGCATTGGATGAGCTATCTGAGCTATCTACTTTAATCTTATTAAAAAAATCAAGAATAAAGCTACGATTCTCCGGAGCCTCTGCATCGGCCAATATAAGCGCCTTAAATAATACAGCATTAAGCTCCGTGAGATTTTTCTCTTCAACACCCACCTTCGAAAGCTCGGATATCTTTAAGCGGATTTCTTCAGAAAGTTGAGACCTGTCAATGGAAGTAGAAATTTTAATCAACTGCAAAACATCATTTCTATCCGTTTCAGGTCCTTTGATTAGTGTATTGATAAGGGAGTCATAATTTTTAATTTGTTCAGTGTTTGTGTCCTTGCCGGGTGGTGTGGCGCTCCTGATAGCATTTGCTAATCTTTTGTAGGTTTTCTCATCCGATTTCCGGAGATCAAAATACCTG
>CAXTDO010000213.1:0-8479 GCA_964242315.1 uncultured Flavihumibacter sp. | reverse complement strand
GGCAAATACGATAGCCTGTCCGCCATGTTTGTCATAGAACTCCTTTGCCTGGAACAGGTATTTCTTCTTAAATAAAAAGGTGTCTTTTCGTTCAAACAGGTAGGGACCTCCTTTTTTACCAAACCAGTAACCCACCATATTACCGATGATGCCACAAACGCTTATCAGCAAAAATAACAACATCAGGTCGGCAAAGTCACTTCCCAATCCGCCGGGAAATACGCTGTTTATGAGCATCTTGCTGTATATTCCGGCAAGGAACAGGAGGCTATCGCCCGGTAAAAAAAATCCGACCATTAATCCTGTCTCAGCAAAAATGATGAACATGATAAGCCACAATCCACCATTATTAATATAAAATTCAGGATTTAAAAGATCTTTTAAAGTAAAAGCCAGGAGTGGAATCATACAATTTTCGTCTGGTTAAGGAATCAGTTTATGATCATGCTGTGCAAACAAACTGCGCAATATTAATCATCTTTTTTGGGATGCCTGCAAACTTACAGATTAGCAGCTAATATTGTTAGCTCAGAAAATGGTTGGCATGAACGTATCAATTATAAAACGCTTGCGTTACAAAATAATTGTCAAAACGTTATTGAGGATTGGTTATTGATTATTCAGTGTCGTTGACTTAAGAAGAAAATGCTCAATATTCAATTCTCAATATTCAATTCTCAATGAAGAACCCTTAACAAAATGACAACTGTCTTAATTGAAAATTGCTAGTTGAATATTGATAATTGAATATTCTCTTCATTTAAGGCTTCTTAAGTCAACGACATTGATTGATTATTATGAGTATAAGTTACGATACTGATTGTTTTACATTTAATACAGGTTGATTAGTCAGCGGATTTTCCAATGCTCCTTCCCATTTACTAACAACGCTGGTTGCGAGCGCATTGCCTAATACGTTAGTAGCTGATCTGAACATATCGCAAAAGTGATCTATAGGAAGGATCAATGCAATTCCTTCCGGTGGTATTTTAAACATGGCACAGGTTGCAGCCACTACCACCAGTGATGCTCTGGGCACACCTGCAATACCTTTACTGGTGAGCATCAATACCAGTAACATAGACAATTGCGTGCTGAAGTCGAGATGAATACCGTAAGCCTGCGCAATGGCCAGGCTGGCGAAAGTCATATACATCATACTACCGTCAAGGTTAAAGCTATAACCCAATGGTAATATAAAAGCAACAATTTTATCCTTGCATCCAAAACGTTCCAGTTCTTCTGTAAGTTTAGGAAATACAGCTTCACTACTGGTGGTGCTAAAGGTGATCAGCAATGGCTGGGCTATTCTTTTTAATAATACAGGAACCCTCTTTTTAAGAACGATAAAACCTACTGTTAACAGTAGTGCCCATAATAGTACAATGCCGATCATAAAATAAAACAGGTATAATCCATAAAATTTAAACACCTGCAGGCCTTTGGTGGCTATTACGGCCGATATAGCTCCGAAAACGCCAAGTGGCGCGAAGTTCATCACATAGCCTACCATTTTCAATACCACGTGAGCTACCACGTCGAGCGCCTTAACCAGTGTTTTTCCGTAATCTCCCAATGCTGCTGTTGCCACGCCGAAAAACACACTGAATATCACCAACTGCAATATTTCGTTGTTGGCCATTGCCTCAAATACGCTTTTTGGAAATACATGTTCTACGAACTGTACCAGTGAGAAAGCCTGTGTTTTACCAATCAGTTCTTTGGCGCCGGAATCATCGGAGATGTGCAAGTCTATTGCAGTTCCCGGTTGAAAGAAATTAACAAGTAACATACCCAGCAGTAACGACGCAAGTGATGCGGAAACGAACCAGAGCAGTGCTTTACCGCCAACCCTGCCTACCGATTTCAGATCGCCCAATTTAGCGATTCCTACTACGAGCGTTGAAAATACGAGTGGCGATATGATCATTTGAATAAGCCGCAGGAAAATGGTGGTGAGCAGTTTTATATTCCTGTCGAATTTTGGTATGAATTCAGGTGACGCATTTTCATGAATGAGATATCCTACAACAATTCCCAAAACCATTGCAATCAGAATAAAAAAGGTTAACCGGTTACTTTTACCCATATGATGACGTTGAGAATTGAAAGGAATGAATCACCGAAAATTCGAAAAATAATTGACTTAACAAAAATTAAATAAAATTACAGGTGATATTAAGGACAAAAATTTTTAATGAATGCGGTAATTATCTTTTATGTATTAATAATATAAATATAAATTGGTGCCGAACTTTTATTACTATACTAAATGGAAGCATGTATTAAATAATTGTTTATTTTACGGCTATTATCTAAATCATACTAATTAATTATGAGTTTATTCGCGAAGAAACCAATGCGCCTTCTGATGGCCGAAGCTTCAGATACTGAAAAAGGCCTTAAGAAAACATTAGGCGCAGGTGCATTAGTTGCTCTGGGTATCGGCGCTATTATTGGCGCCGGTTTGTTTGCAATAACCGGAGTTGCTGCTGCGAATAATGCAGGACCATCTATCACTATTTCATTTGTGGTAGCGGCATTCGGTTGTGCTTTCGCAGGTTTGTGCTACGCAGAATTTGCTTCAATGATACCGGTAGCAGGAAGTGCATATACCTATTCTTATGCAACAATGGGAGAATTTATTGCCTGGATAATTGGTTGGGACCTTGTGTTGGAATATGCTGTAGGCGCAGCTACGGTAGCCATAAGCTGGAGCAGGTACCTGGTGAAATTCCTGGATGGTTTCAATATACACCTGCCTGCCGCAATAGCAACAGGCCCCTTCGATGGTGGCTTTATAAATCTTCCTGCAGTATTTATAGTTATAATGGTGAGTTTGCTATTAATTAAAGGAACCAAAGAAAGCGCTACCGTAAACGCTTTTATTGTAACCATTAAAGTTGCAGTAGTACTGATTTTTATTTTCCTGGGCTGGAAGTACATCAATAACACCAACTATTCTCCTTACATACCTGATAACACCGGTACATTTGGTGAATTCGGGTTCAGCGGTATCATCAGGGCAGCAGCCATTGTATTTTTTGCCTACATAGGTTTTGATGCTGTTTCAACGGCGGCACAGGAAGCAAAGAATCCAAAAAGAGATATGCCCATCGGAATATTAGGTTCCTTAGCCATTTGCACCATATTGTATATTCTCTTTGCACATGTAATGACAGGAGTTACCAGTTATACCACATTTGCCGGTAAGGATGGAATTGCACCGGTTGCCGTTGCCATTGAACATATGGGTCACGCGGACGCTAATGGTGTGATGCAGGCAGATTATCCATGGCTGAACCGCGCTATTGTAGTGGCAATTCTATTCGGGTACTCATCTGTAATATTGGTGATGCTTATGGGTCAGTCAAGGGTATTTTTCTCTATGAGTAAAGATGGTTTGTTGCCACCGGTATTTCATCGCGTACATCCCAAGTTTAGAACACCCGCCCGATCTAATACGCTTTTCATGTTATTTGTGAGCCTGTTTGCGGCCTTTGTGCCAGCCCGCGTGGTTGGTGAAATGACCAGTATAGGTACTTTGTTTGCGTTTATACTGGTTTGCATAGGCGTATGGATTTTAAGGGTAAAGCAACCCGAATTGCCAAGGGCTTTTAAAACACCTCTTGTTCCATTAGTTCCTATCCTCGGCGTCTTTACCTGTTTATTTATGATGGTATTTTTACCGCTTGATACATGGATACGTTTGATAGTATGGATGCTGATTGGATTTGACGTTTATTTATTTTATGGTTTAAAGAAAAGCCTGCTATCAGACCATCTTCCCGCAACGCACGCAAGAGGAAACCGGATTGTTTCTATCAGCGGCTTGTTTCTTGTAGCATTGCTCGCGGTAGTAGCATTCATTCATCATGCAACCACTGAAGAACCTGACTGGATCATATTCATATTTTCTCTTGTTTTTGCAGGAGTGCATTTGATTGTTTATTTAAGCAAGTTGATGAAGAAATAAAAAGTCGGTAATTTTTTGAACCGCTCAGGCATTCACCTGAGCGGTTTTTTTATTGAGTAAACGCTTACATTTGCACTCCTTATTTGAATCGATTAATTATGGGTAGAATATTTGAAGTTAGAAAGGCAACCATGTTTGCCCGTTGGGATAAGATGGCCAAACAGTTTACCCGGATTGGCAAAGAAATAATCATTGCCGTAAAATTGGGTGGTCCCGATCCCGATCATAATGCCGCCTTGCGCCGCTGCTTTCAGAATGCCAAAGGTGTTAACATGCCCAAAGACCGTGTGGAAGCAGCCATTAAAAGGGCTATGGGCAAAGACAAAACCGATTATGAAGAAATAGTGTATGAAGGTTATGCCCCGCATGGTGTAGCTTTAATGGTGGAGACCGCTACGGATAATCCCACCCGTACTGTTGCTAACGTAAGAATGCATTTTAATAAGGAAGGCGGCAGCCTCGGCACCAGCGGATCTGTCAGCTTTACTTTTACCCGGATGGGAGAATTCAAGATTAAAAACGATGGAAGTATTAACCTCGAAGACCTGGAGTTTGAACTGATAGATTTTGGCCTTGAAGAAATTGGCGAAGACAGTGAAGGCAACATTGTGATACGCACCGCATTCAACGAATTCGGCCATATGAGTAAGGCTTTGGAAGACAAAAGAATTATCCCACTCACAGCAGAATCCACCAGAATACCAACAACCACAGTAGAATTAAGCGAAGATGCCGCCAAAGACGTTTTACAACTGGTTGATAAACTGGAACAGGACGATGATGTGCAGAAAGTGTATCATAATTTGAAGTAGGTGTCAGGTATGAGGTATGAGGTATGGAATAAAACCCCGAAGGGGTGACATTATTGCGAAGAATAATGTCACCCCTTCGGGGTTGCGGTTTATTTATACCGTCATATCTATAATCATGTCACCCCTTCGGGATTTTACCTCACACCCCGTACCTCATACCTCATACCTGACACCTCATACCTGACTCCTACTCCCTCATCATCTCCCTAATTACCGTAATCACTTCCTCAGCGTTTGGCTTTCCGAAATAATCACCATCTGTGGCGTAGCCCACCCGGTGGGCTTTGGCGCTGATGGTTCTTGGGGCGGTATCTAGCCACTTGTAGCCTCCCTGGTTTTCCAAAACATTTTTATACATATACGCTGAAGCACCACCAGGCACGTCTTCATCTATAAAAACAATACGGTTGGTTTTTTTGAGAGACAGCAGGATGCCATGGTGGATGTCAAACGGAAGCAGCGTTTGTACATCTATCACTTCACAGCTTATGCCGATCTGCTCCAGCACAGCTACGGCATCATATACAACTCTTAAAGTGGAACCGTAAGAAACGATGGTTATATCAGTTCCTTCC
Source organism: uncultured Flavihumibacter sp. (assembly GCA_964242315.1). Classification (GTDB taxonomy): domain Bacteria; phylum Bacteroidota; class Bacteroidia; order Chitinophagales; family Chitinophagaceae; genus JADCRZ01. The sequence goes on along the minus strand of CAXTDO010000213.1, from coordinate 3,116 downwards.
ATTACAATTTCCGGAATCCCTAACGGCACGGTATAGCCCAGCAGGTCGGCAGGTAATCTTTCCTTTAACCTGTAACCATTAAGACACTCGATGATTAAAGCCGGGTCGTTACCCTGAAGGAGGGTGTTATACATACCTACAGCCTGAACCATATTGCGTGGAACGCAAACATGCAGTCCGCGGAGGGAGTTGATGACCATTCCCATCGGAGAACCGGTATGCCATATGCCTTCCAGCCGGTGCCCCCTTGTGCGGATGATCAACGGAGCGCTTTGCTTTCCACCTGTTCTGAAGTGTAACGTAGCAAGGTCGTCACTGAGTGGTTGTAGTCCATATAACAGGTAATCAAGGTACTGAATTTCGGTGATCGGCCTTAAACCACGCATGGCCAGGCCAATTCCCTGACCCATGATCGTTAGTTCGCGTATCCCTGTGTCAAAAATTCTTTCTGCGCTATGTTTTGCCTGTAAACCTGCAAAACCCTGGTTAACATCACCTATATATCCAAGGTCTTCACCGAATGCCACCACTTTTGGATTGCTTGAAAACAGCTCGTCGAAGTACCTGTTTAATACTTCATAGCCGTTCACTACTGGAGCGTCGTCGAGATAACGCACTTTTTTAACGGGAACCTTTAAAGGGCTTTTGGGACTCTCATCATACAAATAAGTATTGTAATATGCCCGGTTCTCCTCTTCCAGTTGCTTATAATAATTTTTTACGGGAACAGCAGCTTCTGCTTCTTCATTTTGTAGTAATGCATAATAAAGCGCTTTAACAATGTCCTTGCGTGTAGGCTCCCGGTTTGATGAAAGGTCATTGGATAGCTTGATTAAAGAATCCTTTTTACCGGGAATTAAATTGGCCATTTCAGTAATCAGCCTGGCTGTCTCTGCCACTTGTTTTTTTAAGGGTGCCAGGTATTTCTCCCAGGCGGCGTTGCGTCCTTTACGTGCATATTCTTTGGCTTTTATTTCAACTTCAATCAATTCCTCGTCACTCACCAATGCATTTTCTATGATCCATTCTTTCATTTTTCTGATGCAATCCCACTCTCTTTCCCACGAAAGCCGCTCCTGTGTTTTATACCGTTCATGACTACCCGAAGTAGAGTGCCCCTGCGGTTGCGTTACTTCTTCTACATGGAATAAAGCAGGAATATGCGTTTCACGGATCTTTTGTATCCCTGCTTCAAAAACCTCGCACATACCCGCGTAATCCCAGGCTTTAACCTTGTAGATATCGATACCATTTGTGCCTTCCTTTTTCTGAAATCCTTTTAGCACCTCAGATATGGAACCTTTGGTTGTCTGAAAATTTTTTGGCACTGATATGCCATAGCCGTCATCCCATACAAAAATAGCAAGCGGTACCTGGAGCACCCCTGCCGCGTTAACTGCCTCCCAAAAATGCCCTTCACTGGTAGACGATTCACCGATAGTGCAAAAACATACTTCATTACCATTGTCAGACAGATGTGTGAATTGCTTGAACACTTCATTTTCACGAAAGCATTTAGAAGCAAAAGCCAGTCCTAACGCGCGGGGCATTTGTGATGCTGTGGGGGCTAAACCGGCAGAAAGATTTTTCCTGTTGATGAGGTCGAGCACCTCACCTTCCCGGTTTACAAAAGCTGTTGATAAATGTGCGTTCATTTGTCTGCCACTGCTATGAGGCTCATTATTTTCATCGGGGTCGGCATACAGTTGAGAAAAGAACTGTTCCATGGTAGCAGCTTCCGTAGCAAATGCAAAGGTTTGATCCCTGTAATAACCTGAATAAAAATCTCCCTGCCTGAAGAACTTGGCCATAGCCACCTGTGGTACTTCTTTGCCATCACCAAAGATGCCAAATTTGGCTTTACCCGTAAGCACTTCTTTTCTTCCTAACAAGCTGGCTTCGCGACTTTCGCATGCCAGGCGGTAATCACTCAGCACTTCATCCTTGAATTTATCAAAGGAAAGTTTTTCGGATGCAAGCAGGTTGCTGCTGGTCAAGTTTTCCATTTCACAAACCTACAAGAATTTTGGCAATGGGGGAAGAGGTATGAGGTATCAGGTATGGGGTATGAGGTGAAACCCCTAGGGGTGGCATTGTTCTTCGGGGTAATAGTACTACTCTCTTCGAGGGTTCAGCTCACACCTCATACCTGATACCTCTTACCTGTTCAAAAATTCCCCTTTTAACTTCAAATTACAAGTTGTAAATTTGTTTTTTAATCTAATGGAATAAAACTTGAGTAAATCATTACTATGAAAAATTTATTAACTATTTTCTTCTTTTTCTTGCTAAGTTCGGCTGTTATGGCCCAGATTACAACAGTAGCCAACAAGCCGGAAGCGATATCATTAAAAGAAACTTCCTTTGATTTTGGTAAAATTCAGCAAAGTCATCCCGTTACACATGAATTTGAGCTTACGAACGTTTCTCAGGATACCTTAAAACTGCAAAACGTGCAGGCTAGTTGCGGTTGTACTACCCCTGTTTGGAAGAAAGACCCGATTGCCCCCGGAGCAAGCACTGTTATTAATGTTGGATATAATGCAGCGTCGCAGGGTCCGTTTGAGAAAACGATCACTATTCTTTATAATGCCGGACTTACCAAAACAATCGTTATTAAAGGGGAGGTTATTAAAGCCCCTGCAACGGCGACCCCACAAAATGCATCCATACAATTATTAAAACAAACAAATCACTAAATATGAAAAGAATCCTTATTGCCTTTTGTGCCCTGACATTAACTTCTACGGTAATGGCACAAGCAAAAACTGCAGTTCAAACATCGGTTCAGACAAAAAAAGCCGATGAGCAATTAAAATTTGCTGAAGTAAAGCATGATTTTGGCAAAATAAAACAGAGCGTTCCTGTGACCTACGATTTTGCTTTCCAAAATGTTGGCAACCAACCGGTTGTTATTGAATCAGCATCAGCAAGCTGTGGTTGTACAACGCCAACATGGCCTAAAACACCTGTAACAAAAAATAAAACCGATAAGATCTCCGCAGGATTCAATGCAGCATCTCTCGGGCCATTCGAAAAAACTATCACGGTAAAGGTTGCCGGCTATGATCTTCCACTTGAGTTAAAAATTACCGGCGAGGTGCTTAATGCAGAAG
>CAXTDO010000212.1:0-8479 GCA_964242315.1 uncultured Flavihumibacter sp. | reverse complement strand
TTATTCAGCCATCGTATACAAACCTTCAAACGTTGAAAATGCAAGTGGTCCAAATGTAAATGATCCAAGGAGCGGCGAAATCCTTGAAAGTCATATCAACTGGTATCACAACGTTATGAACCTCCTGCGTAACTGGTATTTTATTCAAACGGCGGCTGTAGATCCGCGTGCACGTAAAATTCAGTTTGATGATTCTTTAATGGGACAGCTTATCAGATTTGTGTCTTCACATGAAGTGGGGCATACGCTTGGCCTGCTTCATAACTACGGTTCCAGTTCAACAGTGCCAGTGGAAAAACTCAGGGATAAGGCCTGGGTGGAAGCTAACGGACATACCCCCTCGATCATGGATTATGCGCGCTTTAACTATGTGGCACAGCCGGAAGATAAGATAGCCCCTTCAGGTCTGTACCCACGCATTGGTGATTATGACAAATGGGCAATTGAATGGGGATACCGGATACTGCCCGATGTAAAATCTGCTGATGACGAAGTAGCGGTATTAAATAAGATGACGATAGGAAGGCTTAAAAATAAATACTTGTGGTTTGGTACCGAATCAAATCCGGACGACCCCCGTTCACAAAATGAAGACCTGGGAGACAATGCAATGCTGGCCAGCAGCTACGGAATAAAAAACCTTCAGCGTATTATTCCTAACCTTATAACCTGGACAAAAACAGACAACGAAGATTATAAAAATCTTACTGAACTATACAACGGCGTTGTGGCTCAATACGGGAGGTATATGGGGCATGTTGTAAAAAATATTGCAGGTATTTACGAAACTCCGAAAACAGCCGATCAGGATGGTGGCGTTTATGAATTTGTTTTAAAATCAAAGCAAAAGGATGCAATGGCATTCCTGAATAAACAATTGTTCGCAACACCTGCGTGGCTGATTAATGAGGATATTAATACACGAACCGGTAATAATTCTATCGCCACGATTGCAACCCGGCAGGATGCGGTATTAAGCAGGCTTATTAGCAGCGCTACTTTTGCAAAGTTGATTCGTGCCGAGGCGGAATCAGGCACCAAAGCATATACAATGATTGAAATGATAGATGATCTTCAACACGGTATATGGAGCGAACTGTATAACAATGCCTCCATTGATGTATATCGCCGCAACCTCCAAAAGAGCTATGTAGACAGGGTAGGTGCTCTTATTTCGCAGAATTTCTCGGGATCGGGGATGGTGATGTTTAGTTTCGGTCCGATGATCGATATAAGTAAGTCGGATATTCTCTCAATTCTTAAAGGGAGCCTGCGTTCGTTAAAAACCGATATTGTTAAAGCGATGCCTTCTAAAAAGGATAAGATGACCCAGTATCATTTACAGGATATCATTGAACGAATTACCAAAATACTGGATCCGAAATAATTACATATCCATCAGCCGTTCGAACAGTTTTTTAACCACGGAGGAAAAGCCGAGGTAGCACGGAGGTCCACGGAGAAGGCTCCTCCGTGGTTAAAAAAACACTTACCAAATTAGCAGTTAAAGTCACTCATACCGCAACGCTTCGATAGGATTGAGCCTCGAAGCTTTTAGCGCAGGGTAGATTCCGGCAAGCAATCCTACCAGTGAACAAATCAGTATGCCAAAGCCAACCCAAAGCCAGGGTACCACAAAGCCTGTATGCATCAGCAGGCTGACACTATTCCCCAGTAAAATACCGGCCACTATCCCAAAGGCTGCCCCCAGTAAGCTGATGATTATTGATTCAAATAAAAACTGCTGTCGAACACTCACTTGTTTTCCGCCGATGGCTTTGATTAATCCGATTTCTTTGGTTCGTTCAGTTACGGCTACCAGCATGATATTCATCAGTGCAATTGCAGCGCCCATTAATGTAATAAATCCTATTACAACCGCCGCTCCTGTTAACCAACTAAGCTGTTTCAGCAACAATTCCACAAAACTGTCGCTTTTGTCAATAATGAAATTATCCTCTTCCGTAGTGCCCACTTTTCTTATTGATCGGAAAACACCTTCTCCTTCCCCAATTGCTGTTTCAAGTAATTTTACGTCGGGCACTTTTATGCCGATAGAAAAAGAGGCGTTTGAATTATTATTGAAAAAACGCCTGACTGTATTATAAGAGGTGATTACAAGATTATCCCGACTTCGCCCTAAGGTAGATCCTTTAGCTTCTAAAACGCCTATCACCCTGAACAGGATATTATTTATCCGCACCACCTTATCTACAATATTCTTTGAGTTCTCGCTGAATAACTTCACCGCTACATCCTTACCCAGAAGGCAAACATTTCTGCCTGTTTGAACATCGAGGGAATTTAAACTTCTTCCGTCTTCAATATTATAAGCGTTTAACTCCAGGTAATGTTCATCGCCCCCGGTTATATATACTGTAGGATTGGTTTTTTTTCCGTTGGCTGAAACGATAGCGTTATTTGTTCCGCCGATCGAAATACTTACGAGTGAGGGAAAAACAAAGTCTGATTTAAAACTTTCAGCTTCGTGTTTAGAGATAGGTTTATCCGAATTTGATTTCTTTTGTTTTCTTTTACCTTTAAATTGTCTTTGAACGCCGCTGTTGAAACGCACCTGCCATGCCGGCCTGTAACGAAGGCTGAAGCCGTTGGCTCCCATCGCAGAAAAACTTTCCGTAAATTTTTGAGTCATCGCTTCAATAGCTGTTCGTATGCCTATTAAAGCAGCAATCCCAAGCGCAATGATAGCAACCGTAAGGCCTGTACGAAGCCGGTTGCTTCGAATGGTTCTGTAAGATAGAGAAAGCGTATCGAGAAGCTTCATATAATGATTAATGATTAATGGTTAATGATTAACGGGTAGCTGCTAACTGAGTTAGGCTTATGAAGTTAGTCATAATTTATCTCAAGTATAAGGAACCTATCCGTTAATCATTAACCATTAATCATTAACCATTAAAAATACAGCTTATCAAACAACCATTGCGGGAAGATGCCCAGAAAAATGATTGCTGCAGCAATAACTACCAGCCCGCCTTTGAATGCCCCCGTTACAGAAAAAGTTTCCTGATCATTGCCTTCTTTGAAGTACATGGCTTGTATTACACGGAAATAATAGTAAACACTAACGGCGGCGCAGAGTACTGCAAAAATTACCAGCCATAGATAAGAACCACTTTTTACTGCTGAAGCCAGCATATAAAATTTAGCGGTAAAGCCTGCTGTTAAGGGAATTCCGGCCAGTGAAAGTAAAAAGATCGTATTGGTAGCCGCCAACAGTGGCTGATGCCTGCCAAGACCATTAAAACCTTCAAAAGAGTAATCTTTCATCCTTATGAGAATGGCAAATATTCCTATAGTTGCCAGACTGTAAGCCGCGCTATATAACAAAATTCCTTCTTTAGCCATATCATTAAAACTAAACAAAGCAAAAAACATAAATCCCGCCTGGGCTATACTTGAATAAGCCAGCATCCTTTTTACGCTTTGCTGGAATACTGCTGTGATGTTTCCTACAAATAGCGTGGTAGCTGTTACTATTGCTACCGGTACATGCCATTTTTCCGGTAACAGTCCGTAGCTACCATCAAACAACCTGAGAAAGGCAATAAATGCTGCCACTTTAACAATGGTAGCCATGAACGAGGTGAATACAGTGGGGGCGCCATCATATACATCAGGCGTCCAGAAATGAAAGGGTGCCGCTGATACTTTGAATGACATGGAGATAAATAATAACAGCAGTCCTGCAATCAATAATGGATTAAGGCCGGCACTTAAGGCAACAGACATTCCTTCTATGGCAAATGTTCCCCTGGCCCCGTAAATTAATGCGATACCCATAAGCATCAGGCCGGTAGAAAAAGCTCCCATAAGGAAATACTTCAGGGAAGCTTCGTTGCTTTTAAGATTTTTCTTGTCGCTGCCGGTAAGAATGTAAAGGGGTATGGAGATGATTTCGATTCCAAGAAAAAGCATCAAAAGCGTACTGAACGAAGATGCCACGCTAACACCGCAAAGAACAAAAAATATGAGTGCAAAATAGTCCGACACATTTAATCCTACGTTTTCAAAGTCGCGCCCTGAAAGAAGAAAGTATATTAATGTGCAGGCAAATACTATGGAATTGAAGAGAAGGGTGAAGCTGTTAAAAGCAAGCATGTGATGGGTATCAAACGACATGAGTTTCACTCCATATAATTCACATACGTTTACAACCAATAATAAGATTAACCCGGCAATAGCCAACAAACGGACAGTAGAATTATTTTTAAAAAAAATTCCACTGAACATCATTACCACGCCCCAAACTCCTGATACTATAATTGCATTCATAATATATTAATGATTTTTGCTGTCAGCTATCAGCGGTCAGCTATCAGTAGGGGAAGCCTATCAGTTTAATCTCCTGAAAGCTCATAGCTGACCGCTGACAGCAAACAACTACAGTCACACCGCATTGGTTTCAATACCTTAAATTCATCCTGCTTAAAATAGCATCCGCTATATCATTCGTTACAGATAACATAGGTTTTGGAAAAACACCTCCTGCAAATATCAATACCACAATTATAAACAAAGCTATTTTTACATTGAAAGATATATCGGTACCGGCTGCGGTTAATGTTGTTGTATTGCCATAAAAAACCTTTTGAATCATATTTAAGGTATACGTTGCAGCCAGGATAATACTGAGCCCCGAAATAACCGTAAATACTACGTTGTACCTGGTAGCGGTTGATGACAATATACCATTGAACATCATAAATTCGCCTATAAATCCATTGGTTAATGGCAGAGCAATATTAGCAAGCGCCACAACAACCAGCAGGATTGCCAATCCCGGGGCATTCTGCGCCAGCCCGCCCAGTTCAGACATTTTACGCGTATGAAACTTTTGCTCGATAGCGTTTACCACGATCCACATACCAATGATATTGATACCATGATTAAACATCTGTATCATCACACCCTGCATGCCGCTTTTTGTAGTAGCAAATACTGCAATACACATTAAACCCATGTGAGCTATGGAAGAGTATGCCACCAGCCGTTTCAGGTCATCCTGCCGCATGGCAATCAGAGAAGCATAGATCATTCCTGTCACCGCAAAAAATGTTACCGTGTCTCCCCATGCCCATGCACCCATGGGTACAACGGGCATCACCCAACGTATAAGTCCAAAAATCCCCATCTTAACCATAATACCGCTCAGCACCATTGTTACGGCGGTAGGCGACTGTTCATATGTATCGGGTTGCCAGGTATGAAACGGAAATACCGGCATCTTTATGGCAAATGCAATGAATAAAAGCCAGAACAACCAGGCCTCAGTACGGCTGGGAAGCTTTAAAGCGTAAAAAGATTCGATAGCAAAAGACTGATTGGCCTGGAAATAAAGGTAAATGATCGCAACCAGCATTAACAAAGAACCGAGAAAGGTGTATATAAAAAATTTAAAGGTAACCGGTATGCGCTTTTCACCACCCCATATAGAACAAAGAAAATAAACAGGCACCAGTGCAAGCTCCCAGAAGAAATAAAACAACAGTGCATCCTTTGCAAGAAACACACCCATTAACCCGGCCTGCGACAATAACATCAGCGCATAAAACCGGTTGCCATTTTTATAGGTATTGTTATAGGTAGCTATAAATATCAACGGAAAAGAAATAGCTGTAAGCAGGCATACAATCTGGCCCATACCGTCCAGCTCAATTCGGAAGCGGCTTCCCAAGGCAGGCATCCATTCAACATTAGTAACAAGGTTTGCACTGTTGCCCGGCATAAATAAGCCAGCCATTGAAACAATGAGCGTAGCTATAACTGCAACCAGCGACACATTTTTTGCTACGTTATCATTTTTTACGGCAAACAGGGCAAGTCCGCACAATAAAGGAATAAAAATCAGTAAATCAGGTATCATATGTTGCTTAGAGTTCTAAATGTTGATCTTGAAATAGCCGTCAGGTATCAGCTATCAGCAATCAGGAAGAAAGCTCATCAGGTTTTGCTTTCCTGATAGCTGAAGGCTGATAGCTGATAGCAAAGTACTAATCTATCCTTACTTCTTTAAAAAAAATTCAATAACAAAAAATACCAGGATACCACAAACCATAAGTAAAATATAATTACCTACCTGGCCACTTTGCAGCAAACGGATTTGCCGGCTTCCGTATTGAATGCTTTTACCCACACCATTTACAATTCCGTCAACTACATACCTTTCAACAATTCCGTTAAAGAATCCACCGATTGCTCTTACCGGCCTCACTATAGCTGTATCATAAATTTCATCAACATACCATTTGTTTTCGAGCACCTTTCCAAAGCCTGTTGCATTTTCAATCTCCGGCTTTTTACTAAATCTAACGTATCCCCAAACAACACCCAGTACAGCTATCACTACTGAAATTATCAACAGTACCCATTCCGTGTTATGGTCTAGCGAATGAGCTGGCTTTATTCTGGCAGATTCCGCAAATACCGGTGCAAGAAAAGCTCCCAAAGAATGACCATCTTCCATAAACAATTCTGGGATACCCACCACGCCGCCAATTACAGACAGTACTGCAAGCACTATCAATGGGAACGTAATAGCAGCGGGACTTTCACGCAGGTGATGCTCCTGTTCATGAGTGCCCCTGAACGGCCCCTGGAATGTCATGGCATATAATCGGAACATATAAAATGCCGTCATTAATGCACCACCAACGCCTATATAAAAATATAACGGATTAACGGTATAAGAAGCTACCAGAATTTCATCTTTAGAAAAGAACCCGGAGAAAGGCGGAATACCTGAAATTGCCAAACATGCCAGCAAAAAAGTTATATGTGTTACCTGCATGTATTTTTTTAAGCCGCCCATCATGCGGATGTCCTGTTCGCTGTGCATGGCGTGGATAATCGATCCGGCACCAAGAAAAAGACAGGCTTTAAAAAAGGCATGTGTCATTACATGAAACACGGCGCCTGTGTAGGCGCCCACGCCTAATCCCAGAAACATATATCCTAACTGACTTACAGTGGAGTAGGCCAGCACTTTTTTTATGTCATTTTGTTTAAGGGCGATGGTAGCTGCGAGTATGGCGGTGGCCAATCCGATTATTGCAATTACAGATTGTGTTATGGGCGCCATGGTGTACAAGATATTGCTTCGCGCAATCATATAGATACCGGCTGTAACCATGGTGGCCGCGTGTATCAAGGCAGATACCGGCGTAGGTCCGGCCATAGCATCAGGAAGCCAGGTGTATAACGGAATTTGTGCACTCTTTCCCGTGGCGCCTGCAAACAATAACATCGTAATTATTGTCAGATCTGTTTTTGAAAGCTTACCGGCTTTCGTAAAAACCTCCTGGTAATTAAGGCTACCTGTTTTGGAAAGCAACCAGAATAATGCTATCAGAAAAGCAAGATCGCCCACGCGATTCATGATAAATGCCTTGCTGGCTGCGTTGTTATAATCGTTATTCTTAAACCAGAAACCGATAAGCAGGTACGAACACAGCCCCACCCCTTCCCATCCGATAAACATGATAAGATAGTTACCTCCCATCACGAGTAGCAACATGGAGAAAACGAAAAGATTGAGATAAGCAAAATACCTTCCGAAGTGTTCCGTAGGTTCGTCATGCATATAGGATGTTGAATACACATGAATCAAAAAACCGACACCGGTAATAATTAAAAGAAATAAAGAAGACAACTGATCTGCAAGAAAAGAAAACGGAATATGAATTTTATCATAACTTATAAAATCGAACAGGTTTACCACCTGTGTATGTCCGTTACGTACTGCGATAAAGATGAGTAAACTAACAACGAACGAAGCAAGGATTGTAATGCTACCTACGATTCCTATCAACGACTTGGACATAAACTTTCGCCCCAGGCCATTTATCAAAAACCCGATCAACGGAAATAAGGGAACCAGCCAGATAAGATGTAAGATATTACTCATAAACAGTCAAGTAAGGTATTATAAGTTCGAAGTAAAAAAGTACTATTCTTACTGCAACTTTGTATTAATTCTTCAGCCGGTTTAAAAAATTCACATCAACCGAATGCGTATTGCGATATAACATTACAATGATAGCCAATCCTACGCTTACTTCCGCTGCCGCCACTACCATGATGAAAAAAACAAACAGTTGTCCGTCCGTACCATTTGAAGTTAATCCTGCAGTGTGATTACCGGTGAAAGCCAGGTAATGCATTTTAGAAAAAGCCACCAGCAATACATTCACTGCGTTAAGCATCAATTCGATGCACAGAAAAATAATAATGGAATTACGGCGGGTTAAAACACCTATAATTCCAATACAGAATAAAGCAAGTGAAAAAAATATGTAATAGTTAATGGGCATGATCTGGTTTTAAACTGATATTCTCCAACCCCGAAGGGGCAATGTAGTTAAATTAAGGACTGATGAACGCGTAACGGTTCCCCTCCTTCTTAAGGAGGGGACGTTCAATTAAGATGCGAAGCACTTAATTGAACGGGGGTGGTTGA
>CAXTDO010000211.1:0-8496 GCA_964242315.1 uncultured Flavihumibacter sp. | reverse complement strand
CTACTATTGTTCTGCTCATTGCCAGTCCCAGTCCGGTACCCGATGACTTGGTGGTGAAATTTGGCATAAAGATTTTGGATCTCATGTCAGCGGGAATACCATCCCCGTTGTCGGTAATGGTAATGATAACAGATTCCTCTTCCACTTTTTCTGTAACTACCACGGTACAAAACTTACTGTCGGTACATGACTCTACTGCATTTTGAAACAGGTTTGTAAACAACCTGTTTAGCTGGGTTTTATCCGCCATTACCAATACACGCAGGTTAAGCGGAACCCATTTGAATTCAAGTGTTTCCGTTGACTCGTATAATGATGCAAGAGAATACATCATTTCATTCAGATCAAATATTTCATTTCTTACCTGTCCGATATTGGCGAACTGGGAAAAGTCGGCGGCAATTTTCGACAAGTGATCTATCTGTTCTACCAGCGTACGGGCAACATTTGAGGATAACTCTTTTACATTAGCAGAATCATTATCAATACATTTTTGTAAATATTGAATGCTCAGCTTCATAGGTGTTAACGGATTCTTTATTTCGTGAGCTACCTGCCGTGCCATTTCGCGCCAGGCGCCTTCACGCTCGCTCTTGGCAAGCGCCAGCGCGCTGTCTCCAAGCTTAACCACCATCTTGTTATACTCCTTTACGAGACCTCCAATTTCGTCGTCACGATTCCATGCTATCTCTTCATTAAGTTTTCCCAGGTTGATTTCTCTCATCTTATGCCCTATCAAAATAAAAGAAGAAGTGATCCTGTTGGTTATAAACAGGGCAATGACTCCTGCCACCAAAAAAACAAACGCGTTAAGGTTAATGATCGTTACAAGAAATTTTGAAATTTCACTCTTGAGTTCTTCCTGCGATATAAAGGAAGGAATATTCAGGTAAGCATAAGCTTCGCCGTTAGCATCTCTGATAGGACTATAGATACTTTGGTATTCCACATCCCCTATTTTCTCCTGATTAACGAATTGTATCATTTTTTCGTTCCTCATTTTATAGTATGCCAGGGGATCCATTTTCTTGCTAAGTATTCCTTTAGTGTAAATTAACGGATTAGAATATACTTCAAGATTTCCCTGCAGGTCGTATAAATTTATATCCTCACCATGAATTTTAGCCACATCTTCCATTAACTTTTCAAGGGTTTCGTCTGAATGGGTTTCATACAATTGCAACATGTCGTTAAACACTTCATGATCTTTTACTTTCGTCTGTATATCGGTAGACATTATTTGTATTGCCTTATTCAAACGCTCCTGGTTATCACGTTTAAACCTGCTCTTAAAGAAAATAACCGTAGCTACCCCTATCACAAAAAATGAAACAAGGCTGATAAAAATGATAGTGCCATGAATTTGCGAACGAATGTTTAACTGCCAGTATTCTTTTACAATATTCCACCTCATTCTCGACTGAATAAGTAACAGAATGATCCTGAATGCACTTACCAGGATTAAAAAAGTAGTGAAAATATAAGCAAATAAGGTAATGGCCTCTATAAAATAGTTATCTTCTTTTGTAAAGATCACTACCTTCTTCTTTGTATCCTGATACCACAATTCGTCATATCCATTTTTCCTTTTGTGAGTGAAATCAGTATTGGGCAATTGGGTAGAGTCTAGATGTGTGGGAAAAGGATAAGTATTAAAATATTCAAAAAGCTTGTAGTCGTTATATATCGCGTAAGCATATATGGGTGAGTATTCAGCTAAGATATCTTTGTTAGGCCTGAAGAGTTCAGGCGCCAGAGCGTTGTTTTTATAACGTTTGGGATGAGAGACTGTAAAAAAATAACCAACGATATTATTTGCGGTATCATGAATGGTTTTTTTTGAGATGTAGGAATATCTGTCAAAACCCTTTTCAAAATAACGCACATCATTTATGGTGGTGGGGTTTCCTTCAATCTGAAAAATTGTATTTAACGTATCATAAGATACCGACTCACTATTAAACAATGGACGCTCTCCTTTATCAAATGTGTAGATCCTGGTGTCGAACCTGTTCAGGTAAGGACCAAAGTTTCTCGTAATCAGACTGTCTTTAAAAGTTGCGTTGGAAGAGTCAACCTTGAATCTCTCAAAGTTGGAATATAAAAAGTCATTATCGAAATATGTCTGCGCAATACTGATTAAGTGCTCTCCGGACGGATCAGCACGCATGGACAATTTTTCGGCCATGATCTTCCTTTGCTCCAATTCACTTTTTTGATTCTCGTAAATTATAATTATTGAAATGGAAATAGAAAAAACGAACAGCCATAACAGCACAATTGAAATGTTCAACTTATAATAAAAACCGTATAAAATTTTTTGCTGCATCAGCCATACATACACTATCAGCCATATCAAAGTATACAAATTAAGTTCAGTGCTTTGATTATTATTTATAAGAGTTATAATACTCAATCCTGCCACGGCGATCAGCAAAAACAGTTGATAATTTTTCCCTTCAGTCAACGTATAAATAAATTCTAATATCATTTTAGAGAAAAAGAAGTAAGCAAGTGAAATGTTTGCCAGCACTAAAAATCCGATGAAGCTGTATATCTGAAGTAAAAAAAAATCAGTTACATTAAAAGGGATTTTTGAATCAGCCACCAGGCTTTGAATAACGTTTGACCCCGCAAAGGTTGCAGATACCAATAACAATACGCTAACGATCAGGGCAGGCCAGTGCCAGCGTGTGTGCTGCAGTTTCATAGCAGGTAACCTATCTCCTTCATGCCTGATAAACAGTATAATCCAGCAAATAAGAAAAGAATTGATAAGAAGGTCTCCGAGAGAGTTTAGCACATAACCGGAACTGTATATCTTAACATCAAATAACTGAAACTGATGCAGGTTAAGCAGGCCGGGGAAAATATACGTCAGGCTTCGTAAAAATATTACTAATGAAGATAGAAAGATGATGCCTTTCCAATAACCGAATCTGGCTGCAATAAAAAGGGCAAGGTTGTTAATAAAAAGCAACACAAACACAATGCCTGTTACGGTAAGAGTTAACGAAATCCAGTTGTAATTGTTTCCTTTAAAAAAAGGTTTCGGCTGAATGTAAAACAGTGTGTTACCATAAGAACTTTTTATAGCAAAAGTGCCAGGCTGCCTGGTAATCAATATCCTTTCCTCAGCCTGAGGGTGACCTATAAATTCCTTTCTCAGGCGGCTGTTTTGTATAAAGTATTGCTTATAGATTGGTATCAGTGCAATTGCAACCATCTTCTTTCCGCTGCCGAGATCTATGTCCTTATAAATGTACTCGTAATAACCGTTGGGCAGGTCAACAAATCCGTTCTTTGTATTAGCGTGCAGAATTTCATGAGTAGGTGATGTTTCCTGGCTACTCCAGAACTTTAAGGTGATCAGGCCGTATATATCAGGCTCGTAGAGGAAAACACTGTATGGTTCGCCGGTGATTTTTTTCAAATCATCAAGTGAATACTGCTGGCCGGCAAGCTTTTGAAGTAAGGATCTTTGCTTTGTGAACGATTCAAAGCTCTTTTCCTGCTTTTGAATATAACGCTCAATAGAATTTTTAAGATACTTTGTAGAGTTGAAGTTGGCCCAGTAATTATTTATAACAAATGCTATTGTAAATAACCAGGCGGCAGCTAAAAGAAAATACGCATTTCTGCGTAAAACATAATGTAAAAATTTTTTCAATGAGGCTATTTTTCCAATTTAACAGAGTTCCAGAGGGCATCCATTTCAGTCAGTGTTAATTCATGCAACGATTTGCCCTCGGCTGAAGCTATCTGTTCCATCCGGTTGAACCGGTAAGCAAACTTTTTATTGGTTCTTTCCAAAGCATTCTCAGCGTCAATTTGCAAAAATCGTGCATAGTTTATTAAGGAAAACACCAGGTCACCAAATTCTTCTTCCATATGTACAGGCTCATTCAGCGTTATAGCTTCTTTTAACTCGCTTATTTCTTCCTCCACTTTTTCCCATACCTGTTCTTTGTTGGCCCATTCAAAACCTACCTGTTTTGCTTTCTCCTGCAAACGCATGGCTTTTACCGTAGCAGGTAAAGACTTTGGAACCCCACTGATAACAGAAGCTTTTCCTTCCTTTAACTTTAGTTTTTCCCAATTACGTTTTACTTCTTCATCATCAGCTACTGTAACGTCGGCATAGATATGGGGATGACGGAAGATAAGTTTCGCAGCAATGCTGTCAATAACCTCCTGCAATGTAAATTTACCCTGCTCCTCACCTATTTTAGCATAAAAAAGCACATGAAGCAACAGATCACCTGATTCTTCTTTTATACCCTTCCAGTTTTCATCTGTAATGGAATCTGTCAGCTCGTAAGTTTCTTCAATAGTCAGTTGCCTGAGGGTGTGAATAGTTTGCTTTTTATCCCATGGACATTTTTCCCTGAGGTCATTCATTATTTCAACCAACTTCAGAAAAGAAGCCGCTACTTTGTTCGACATAAATTATGTTTAAGTTTAAATACATACTCAGTAACCAAATAAGTTTATCTTAATCTTATCCTAAAATAGCCAATCATAATATGAGCTGTGATTAAGAATCTAAAAAATGCCTGCAAATTGTGTAATATCGCATAAATTATAAGGTGTTGAATGATTTCTTTAGAAAATGTATGGCAGGGCTCAACTTCAAATAAAATAACAAGAATTTATTACCGATGTAAAATCATTTATACCCCTATTTCGTTGATGATGATTATGAAAAAGCTGTATCACACCTGTAATGGCAACAACATCCCTGTAACATTACTATTTGTTTTATTTACGCTGCCTGCTGTTTCTCAGTATTACTATAAGGATTTAATAACTGTTCAACAGATTAATAAAACATACCAGGTTTATAAAGATAACAAAGTTAACAAAGTAGTTCTTAACAGCTACCAGGGCAGTGTGCCTGTTACCGAAGGTTTTGTGTGTGAGCAAAAAGTTAATATATCGAAAAACGAAGTTGCCACTTATACAAAAACTCTTGATATTGGTGAATCTTTTTTTACAGCTTTCTACAAACCCGAGGGGTTACTGATCAAATCAATAGATAGTACGGAGGAATCGGTAAGTACATCGGTTTATGAGTACAATGCTGCCAGGCGTTTGACGGCTATACACTATACCACACACGCTACTGACAATAGTTCAAACTTAACAGAAACCCACTACTGGCAATACACAACGTCCGGAATTCCCCAGAAAATGCTGCGGATCAAAAATAACAATGATACTACAGTTGCTATTTTAAAGACAGACGAAAAAGGAAATGTTACTGAGGAAGATATTTCAGGTAAAACAGCCAGGCACCAGAAAATATATTACTATTACGATGAAAAAAATCGTCTTACCGATGTTGTGCAATATAATGTAAAAGCAAAACGCTTATTACCTGATTATATGTTTGAATATGAAGATAGCAATGAGCTGTCAACCATGACTATCGTGCCCGAAGGCAGCTCTGAATATCAAAAGTATTACTACAAGTATGATGAGAATGGTTTGAAAGTTATTGAATTCTGTTATAATAAGAAGAATGAATTACTTGGCAAGGTTCAGTATAGCTATACGTTAGGAAGGTGACTTTATTTCTTATCGTATCATTGGATATCAGCACATACTGCCGGTCTGTTAAACCAAAACATTTATGGATTAACTAAACAATTTTATTTACAGTACTCCCCCCAGTCCCAGAAACTTCCCTTACACTGCTCAATATTATCACTAAGCCACAATAAGAGCGCCTGCTCACTTATAATCGCCGGCTGTTAAAGCATTTACGATTAATTGGTATGAAATAATTTAGCAAATATCAAAAATTATCTAAAAACAAAACATGAATTTAGTTCAAAATTGGTGGTGTTTTATTGATAAATATCATGCAAATTCAAAAAGAAATATTACTGTTCATCGCTCTATCAACTTCCCTCCTGTTTATTCTTATCAGATTTGTTGTAACAACCCTCTTATTTAATAAAAAGCAACAACACAGATTTTTAAAAGAAGTTGATTTGATTAAATCAAAATTTGAGCAAGAACTTTTTAAGACGCAACTTGAAACACAGGAAGAAACTTTTCAGCATATTTCTCTGGAGTTACATGATAATGTAGGTCACTTCCTTTCATTGGCGAAGCTACATTTAACCACTTTAAACATACCATTACCCGATGAAGCCATTGAAAAAATAAATGCATCCACGTTATTGATTGCACATTCACTGGATGAAATAAGAAATATTTCAAAGAGTCTGAATACAGAACATATTAAAAGTAATGGCCTTATAAAAGCAATACAGCAGCAAATTGAACAGCTTAATAAATTTGAACAATTTACCGTAAACTTTATAATTACGGGAAGAATCTGTTACCTGGAGGATTTGAAAGAAATTATTCTTTTCAGAATCACGCAGGAGTCTGTTAATAATATAGTTAAACATTCGAACGCTGATATCGTTGAAATAATACTTCACTATGATGAAGATAAGTTGTTGCTATCCATCCGTGATAACGGTATAGGCTTCAAGGTTGAAAATTTACTTCATGATGAAAATCAGACTTCATCCGGATTGAAAAACATTTTTAAGCGAAGTTCCCTTATAAATGCAGTACCCGAAATTTTAAGTAGTCCGGGTAAAGGAACCACTATCAACATAATCACTCCATATTAAGTAAGCTCTATGACAGAATCTAATAAATTAAAAATAGCGCTGGTAGATGACCACGTTTTATTAAGAGATGCCCTTGCCGTTGTAATCAGTAATTTTGAGAATTGCAAAGTAATAGTAAGAAGTGATAACGGCAAAGATTTTATTGAGCAAATTAAAAACGCCGCTCTGCCCGACCTGATTGTCCTCGATATAAACATGCCAGTAATGGATGGATATGAAACTGCTCAGTGGATTAAAGAGAACTATCCGCAAATAAGCATTATCATACTAACAATGTTCGATTCTGAAATCGCTTTGATTCGTTTATTGCAATCGGGGGTTAAAGCATTTTTAAAAAAGGATACACATCCTAAAGAACTGAAGTTTGCCATTGAATCAGTTATTGAAACAGGGTATTACTACTCACAAAATTCTTCAGGAAAACTGGCGAATGTATTTCGCAATCCGAGCCGCAATTTTACAACTTATTCTGTTTCACTAACGGAGAATGAAATAACCTTTTTAAAACTTTCATGTTCTGAAATGACCTATAAAGAAATCGCCAGACAAATGTATATCAGTCCGAGAACGATTGATAACTACAGGGATTCTTTATTTGAAAAGCTACAGGTAAGAAGCAGGGTAGGCTTGGCAATGTATGCCATAAAAAACGGGATAGTAAACTTCTAGGAGGTAACCAGTCCTCTAATCAATGAGCTTGTTTCGCATACCATACATGATAAGGCCGGCTATCGTTTTCACACCTACTTTTGATTTCATATTTTGCCTGATAGTTTCTACTGTTCGCGGGCTCAAAAAAACCTGCTTGGAAATTTCATCAGTAGTTTTATCATCTGCAAGCAGGCGAAGTATTTTCACTTCTTTTTCAGAAAACTTCACAGTATTAGGATAGAACTGGCGTACGGCTCTTTTATTCTGCAACTTTGCAAGAACCGCTTTATTTACTAAATCGTTGAAATAAAAATCATTATTCATGCATGATAATATAGCCTGATAAATTTCTTCGGGATCAGAAGTTTTTGTGAGATAAGCATTGGCGCCCATTTCCATCATCTTTGTAATCATCTCCTGCGCATCGTACATAGTAAGTACGATTATCTTTAACTGCTCATATTCCTTTCTAAGTATCGGGATAGCATTGATTCCATCAATTTCAGGCATTCTTATATCCATTAATAACACATCAGGTGACTCTGACAACATTTTATTCATAAGATCTTTACCATCTTCAGCTTCCCAAACTATATTAACATACTGTTTCTCTTTTAGCGCCATTTTTATACCGTCACGAAAAATTTTATGATCATCGGCTATAGCAATTTTTATGATTTTTTCATCACTCATAAAGGTTGTTTTGATCAATTATTTTAAGTTTATGTACGAAATTGGAAGGGGTAGAAATTAATGTCGATTCAAATTTGTTCACTCAGCAATATAATCATTGCGCCTGCATATTAAATCTCCTGTTTAAGATGATACATTTTTGATCAATACAACTGGCTTCTTTAATTACAATTTTATTGTTTTAATAAGCAAGAAGATAACGATTCCGCTATAGTTAACAAATAACTTGAATAAAAATAACCTGCTTACACCTAATTTCGGAATTTATGATGCGCTAAGATTGTAGTTACTTACCTGTTACACGTTATTGATAAGTTATCCATAACGACAAAGTGCAATTTTAATTGTTTTAATTCTTCCGCAGACGTTGTAATAACAACATTAAATAAAACATTTCTACTTTCAAGACGTTTAAGAAGTGATGTGCTAGTTAATTTTCTCCTATATTTACCCAATTCACATCCTCAATCCGATTCAATTTCCTCGATCCGCAATG
>CAXTDO010000210.1:0-8504 GCA_964242315.1 uncultured Flavihumibacter sp. | reverse complement strand
GGTGATTTTGTCGAGACGGTTCAATCCGCCTCCTTTTGTTCCAATCCACAAGTAAGATGATGGCTGGTGCATATCGTTGAATAGCGACAGCACCACATTGTTACTGAGTGAAGTGGTGTCTGCATGATGGTAGGAGTAGTGTTGTATGCTATTGTTAATTGTGTTAAACCTGAATAAACCATTTACTGAACCGAGCCATATGGTGCTATTTTCTTCATAAATGCACTGAAGAAAATCATATTCATATGACTTTGGCGGTAAGGGATATTCAAACTTCGCAAACCTGCCTGATGATATGTTATAGCGAACAAAATACCGGTTATAGCCCATCCATATGTTGTTTGATTTGTCTGCATAAAGAGGAAAGGGCAGGGAAGCATTACCAGTAACCGGCAGCCGGATTTTGAAAAATTTCTTTGTTGCAGTGTTATAACGGATCAAACCGGCATGTACTCCTATCCAGTAATTTCCTGCAGTGTCTTTGGTAAATGACAAGGTCATCAGTTTCGGCAAATTTTTCTTTGCTGTTTTCATGTTTATGAAGCTGACTGCTGAAACCGGCGAATCTTTTTTTATGGTGATCACTAACAGATTGTTGGTTACAATTTTCCCCGGCGTACTTTCTAGGAGCTGATACGTATTCAATTGAGGCAGGATATGATGGAAGCGCTCTACCTCCGGGTAGTATTTCAAAATTCCATAGCCACCTGTTATGATCCATATTACCCCGGTACGATCTGTAAAGTAATCGGTACTGGTATTAAGCCATTGTATATGAACCGAA
This sequence comes from uncultured Flavihumibacter sp., assembly GCA_964242315.1. Taxonomy (GTDB): domain Bacteria; phylum Bacteroidota; class Bacteroidia; order Chitinophagales; family Chitinophagaceae; genus JADCRZ01. Next base: position 7,720 of record CAXTDO010000210.1, on the reverse strand, counting down.
TCGGCCGGATAAACCTCTTGCATTTTGAACGATTGCAAGTTGACCTGTACAATCTTGTTTGAATCTTCAAGCCACAGGCGGCGGTATTTATCAATCGTCCAGGCCGCTTTCGGAACAGCGTTGTGCTTCAGTGTTGTTACCGCATTAAAATTGTAGTGATGAACTTTGAAAACAGTTCCGTTATTGATGTAGAGGTCGTTGTTTACGGTATCTTCTATGAGGGCGGGTAAATGGTCAGCATCAACAACCGGAAAGCTGAACCGTTTTATAAAATGATAAGTGTGTCCGTTACTGTTGTAATTTGTTTCCCAGATATCATTGCTGGTCGAAAGCAAAATATGATTTTTGCTGTCAACAAATATATAAGGTGTAGCGTAGCTATTTATTAGAGATTCAAAAATCGGTTCCAGTTCTATATGGGTAAAAATTAATTTTTTATCTGAAAAGAAAGTTGGTTTGTAACGCGTTAACGGAGGCGATGATTCTTGTAAAATTTCCAGTCGGTCAATACCCAGGTCAGTACGTATCCATAACGCGCCTGATTTGTCTTCAGTAATGCTAAGAATGTTGTCAGATCTGAGACTGTTGGCGGTTGAATGACGAAAATGAATAAAGACATTATTTTCTCGGTCGAACAAATCAATCCCGTTATGCCGGGTTATCACCCAGAGCCTTTGTTGTGCGTCTTCCAAAACACCCGTCAGGTCGTCACTTGCAAGCGAGGTGGTGTCGTCAGGATCATTATGGTACACTGTAAAAGTGTATCCATCATATTTGTTCAGCCCGTCGCTTGTGCCAAACCACATGAAACCTTTTTTATCCTGTGTTACGCTGCTGACAAAGCCTTGTGACAGGCCATTGTTAATAGTTAAGGATTCAAAATGTAAGGGATGGGGTGTTTGAGCATTGATACTGTTTACTGTTACTAATATGGACAGGATGTAAACAGAGGTGCAAATTCTTTTTAAGGTAACCCTGGTGATACAATGAATATACATTATTACATGTGTACATAACATTGCCGCAAATTCGCATAATGCAACGCACGAATATTGCTTTATCCAGAATTGATTTTTTTAACCGCAGAACAGCTAAAAAAAATTACCTCATAGTTTCAGAAACAGTAATACAGGTAAGCCTTTGTTGTAATGTTATCGCCCTGAATACTGAATTTAAAATGATTGATCCGCCTGTAAAGCGTATTCACCGGTCGCTGATAGCGTTCAGTTAATAAGGCCGACAAGTCAGGATGCAGGCTACTGTTACCGTACCAATTTTTTAAAAGGCAATGCTGATCTTGTGCATAAACGCCATTTTTCCTGAACTTTTCCAAAAGCCAATCGTCTTCAAAGTTAAAGATTTCAATTCCAACCCGGGAGCCTAACTTGTAATCGAAGTCAACATCAAGAAGCAATTTCTGATCAGAATTTATGTAATTATTTTCTAAATACTTTAACAGATCGTAATTTCCAAACCAGTTCAACATTTTTAGTGTTTCATTCATCTTATAAGGCTGCATTCCCCTTATTGTAAGCCGGATTGATCCTGAATTTCTCGATAACATGAACCCGAAGAAAACAACGGTCAGGTTATTTTCTTTTAATCTAATTAAAAATTGTTCTAATTCAGGATGACAGGGGTAATGGAATATCCGGCAAAGCGTTATAAGATCTCGGTATCCTTCGGCAGCAGTAAGGACGGTACTTCTGTGAACATCAAAAAACAGTGAGGGATCCCATTGATAAGGGAAATCATATTCGAACCAGCAATTCTCGATGCCGAAGCGGAAGCCGGCTATTGATGTGTCAACGATTTTATTATATCCTTCCTGTATGTATAGTGATAGATCGCACCTGCTGAAGTTTTCATGCAGCACCGGTTTATCGTACAAGTGATTAATTCTGAAAGAAAAGTCAAACCATTTATCATTTCTGTTATTGTGCAGTTCCAGGATATTCCCGGAGAAAAGCGGAAGATGTTTTGTAAATCTTATTACCGGATCCAACGGTGTGTCTGAGGATGCAAATTCTCTTATGCTTTCCAATAACAGGGATGCATTAACATTTGCTGCTTCCTTGTAAGGTGGAGAAGGCGTTTTCATTAGCTAAATTTAAAATGTATACAAATTATAAAGCGGGGTTGCACCTGACAAGGCAACAAGCTTCGTCAGGTGTAACCCCGCTTTTATACAGATAAGACTACGCTATCAGAACCAGTGAGAGGGATTGATCTTATCCCAAACCTTAGAAGCGTAATCTTTAAAGTCACCCCCGAGGTCATCAAAAGCATTTTTTACCTGGTCTGCTGCATATCCTACCGATTTCATCGCGTCGGCAACGGCATCCACACTGGTATTGAATACATTTTTCAGCGTGCTTCCTACCTGGTCTGCTGTGTAGCCTACTGTTTTAAGGGCGCCAGCCACATCATTGATGCCAGCGTTGAAGGTGTTTTTCAGCGTATTGCCTACTTCATCGGCTGTATAACCCACGGCCTTCATGGCCCCGGCTACATCATTGATACTTGCATTAAAGGTGTTTTTTAAGGTACTGCCCACCTCGTCCGCTGTATAACCCACCGCTCTCATAGCATACGCAACGTCGGTAGTGCCACAGTTCCAGGCATTTTTAATGGCACCGCCTACTTCGTCTGCAGTATATTCCGCAGCTTTCATCACACTTGCTACGGCGATAGAATCTCCGCCGAAAATGTTTTTAATTACATTTCCTACGTCGTTTGCTGCGTAGCCCAGCCATTTGAAAGAGTTGGTTACATCCTGCACTGCCGCATTGAAAGCAGTTTTTACCGCACCGGCAACTTCTTCAGCACCATATCCCACCTGTTGCATTGCCCAGGTAACATCATTCAGACCGCAATTCCAGGCGTTTTTAATGGCATTGGCAACTTCCTCGGCAGCATATCCTGCAGCTCTCATCACTTTCGCTACGCCGACAGAATCTCCCCCAAAGATGTTTTTAATTACATTACCTACGTCGTTTGCTGCATATCCCAGCCATTTTAGCGAATTTGTTACATCCTGTGCGACCGCGTTAAAGGCACTTTGTACTGCACCGGCAACTTCTGCAGCGGAATATCCCACCTGTTTCATCGCCCAGGTAACATCATTCAGACCGCAATTCCAGGCGTTTTTAATATTGCTGGCAATTTCGCTTGCAGCGTAGCCGGCTTCTCTCATCACGGCCGCTACTTTTACTGAATCCGCGTTCCATACATTTTTCAATACCGAGCCTACCTCGTCATAAGCGGTAAAGAAACCTGCTTTTACTTTGCTTGCCCATTTCTGTGCATCATTAAGAAACTCACTGAAAATATTTTTTGCTTCCTGTTCGATATAGCGGCCTATCGCTTCCAGGAAATCGGTTATTTTACTTATATGAATATCTGCTTCAAAATCGCCGAAGCTTCTTCTCAGACCCTCGAAATTAAAACTGCCGCCCGTACTAAGCTTGATGTCGGATAATGAAGTGGTAATTTTAAAGTGCGTTTCAACATCGGCGGCCAGGTGGAAAGAACCCAGTTTTACCCCGGCGATTGTTGGAACCGTGATCGTTCTGTTGATATAGTAAGTGAACGAAGCAGACAGGTTATGAAAATCTGCAAGCACAACAGACATCTTTTCTTTCAGCACTGCACCATAATCAAGGAGAAAATTAATGCCATTTTTGTTGATATCCGCTTCTATGGAAAAATCGATCAGATCAAATAAGCTCACTTTAGCGTTGAGGTGCAGAAATGGAGATTTCAGGGTATTGATGATCAAAACGGGTCCTCCGGGTGTAACGATCTGTTTGTCGGTAGCAGTCTTGAGCGCCTCCTGCATTGCTTTGGTGACGCTGATCTGGTTATTCCTTATCGGGTTGCCATTCTGATCTATCTTGATAGAAACCCCTTTGCCGTCTCCCGACATAGTGAATACATTACCCCAGTTCAGCGGAGACATTTCAATATCTGCTGTAAGTCCGCTGTTCAGGTCTATCTCTACAAAACCATAAAACCCGAATGAAAAAATATTTGCCGTAGCGCTGAATCCGTACCCGCCGTTAGTAAGCGAGCCATCCGGTAAAACATAGGCATCCATGAAATTCTCCGACCACCTGAACGAAAGTTCGCTGAAAGTAACCGGAACATCGATGTTTGGAGTGGAATCGGTAAAAATGGTGACCACTTCCTTAACATCCATTTTCGGTACATAAAACGAAAAAAATACGGGCTCGGGTATTTCTGATTCAATTTTGCAGATTAAGGCAAAAGTGTCATCATTGAGTTCGATCACATTGCCTCCGTTAGGCTCGCCGATATGGAACTTCGTTTCCAGTCCTAAAGCGAATGCCGGAGGTTTGAAGAAGATGCCCATCCCTACGCCTACTTCGTCCAGATGCACTCCTTTTAACACAGGCGGCGCGGGAAACGATACTTTGTCACCTGCTATTACCACTCCTACATGTGCTTCTTCGTTGTCGATGGTAATGGAAAGATCGGCATCAAAGGGCGAATTGAACATATTAAACGGAAGCGTGCCTTTGATGGTGAATACCACAAACTTAAATAACGGATTGACGTCGAGGGTGATGGTAGGACTGGTGATATTGATATTATTCGAACCTCCTACCGGAATTTTAAAGTTCTCAAAATTCAATGACAGCCTTGCTGAAAATATACCTAACCCCAAACTCAGGTTAACGGTCAACTCAGCCTTTATGGTAGTGTCAACAAAAAGCGACTTGATGCTTTCTTTAGTGGCATCGTTCTCAAAGGGCATGTTGCTGATATCAATATTCACCTTGAGGTCAAGGTTGTTGTCTTTTATGGCACAGGTGAAATGAGACACGGTGATATCAGGGAAACCCGCAGGCCAGGTCCCGCCCAGGCCTTCAACCAGTTTGCTGAGTGAGTAGGTGGCTTCCTCGGGTGGTTTTGCAATGCTTTCAGGATTAAGCGCCACGTAGGCCACTGCCATCATGTAGGTGGGATAGTCGCAGATTTTATAATCTGCGTTTTGCAAAAAGAAATTGTTTACTGCCGTTTCAAGATCATCATGCTGGCCGGTTAATACCGCATTAAAATTCTTGGACAACGCGTCTGTTTTATTGTGCATGATAAAATCAACAAACTTCAGGGAGGCAGCCATTTTAGCTTCATCTTCCTGCGCTACGGTAAATGACGTGATGTGATTGATTGCCGGAACGGTACATCTTTTTACCGGTTTGAAGATAGATGCGTTTTCGATAACAAATGCGGAGCCGGGTTGAAGCGGCACAATATCACCGGAGGAATTGGCAGCCACGGTTCCAAGTTGCACCAGCTCCCCCAGGTAAGTCTTTTCTGCGTCGGTGGGATTGTCGGGGTTAGAGGAATCATATACAACTACAGGATAGGCGAGATTGTTTACAAATGAAATAGGTTTAAGTGCCATAATGTTTGTTTTAGTGAGGATGAATGAATTTTTTAAATGAAAGAGACAGATCGAAAAAATGCAGGAATAAGAGGCTGCTTCATTGTTGTTACAGCCTCTTATTATGAGGCCTGGGGGTTAACTATTAATCGAATATCCCTGGCTGGAACTCGTGCGGTTGAAAGTCCATGTCTTCGGGAGTATCGCCGTTCTCTGTGTCAGTTTTATCTTCCTCTATTTTTTCAGACGTTTTTTCCGCCTGGTCCATGGCGTCCTGTGCATTGTCAAGCTCCTTTTGAGTTTCCGCATCGGCGGTGGCTTTCACCCTGGTTATTTCAACTTTGATATTTATATTAATGTCATATACACCTTTCTGTACTTCAGGCAGTACCCCCGGAAGTTCAGCCGTTGAAGCGCCGTCTATTTTGTTGTAATTATCACCGATCTCTTTATTTAACTTTTTCAGGCTTGGCGGGTTACCGTAATCGAGCATACTTTGTGCAGTATCACTCGCTGTTTCCAGATGGTCTTCGTAGTTGCTGCGCTGGTCCTCATTTAACTGGTCGGTAACCTTTTTCTGGAACTCTTCCATTTTAGTTGCAAGATCTTGAGTTACGTCTATACTCTTATCCATTTTGTCCATCAGTTTCTGGTAATCTTCCTGCATTTGCGTCCTGTCACTTTTATACTTACCTCTCATGTCTTCCAGCTCTGTTGAATTGGGATCTTCATCGTTATTTCGGGCTTTTTTCTTTGTAAACCGGTCTTTCAAACCTTTAAGGCCTTTGTAGATCATTTCCAGTCCCATGAAAAGTCCGGTAGCTGTCATAAACAAGGTGATCCAGCCCATGAGGTCTTTAGGATGCAATATGGTGTACAATCCCGACCAGCTTCCGTCATCGTTTTGTTTTTGTTGCTGATCATATCCCAGTACATTTTTACCATGGATGGTTCCGGTTAAAATAGATATTGTCATGGTATCTGCATCTACTTTGGTAAGTGTGCTCTTTACTGTGAAGGTTCCCACCAGGCAAATAGAAGGGATATCCGCTTTAATATCGTTTACAAACTGACCCTTTACATAATACAACGGACTGGAAGCGCCGGTAGCATCGGTATAGGTTAGTGTGTATCCTTTAAGGCTTTTATCGGTATCGGCCGGAATGGCAGTAGGTACCTTGATTTGAACGGAGCCCATTGAATTGACTACGTTTCCGTCGCTGGTATACAGGTAATAAGTCTTGCTGCCCTGGTAGCCCGCCCACACATAAGGATACTGGTTGTAGTAGGTGGTAAAAGCAGTGATCATATTTAGTGTTACATTCTGGAAACCCTTAGTGCCGGCGAAAAAGGCATTTACTTTGGCATCTATGTCGTCTGCGGACGTTCCGGTATCACCTGCAGCGTTAAGCGCGTTGGCAAAATCCTTTGCCATGGTGGAAGAAGGATATGCCATCAGCGTCTGCTGAAAATTTTCTGCAGCCTTCATGTTTGTTGCGTCGTCTGCGGCCACCACGATCGGTGTATATGTTTTGCTTTTTAAGATATACTTAGCGTGCGTTGATTTTACCGGGTAAAGGCAGGCTGCACTTGCAATAATCAGCTCGTAGGAGGTGCTGTAAGTAGGAGTAGGATCGTCGGCATCCGTATAGGTGTCGTTCAAGGTAACGGTGCCTGCTGCTCCTGCCTTAATAAATTTTTGATTGTCTTTGGTGGGAAGAATCGCAAGGTCCTGCTCATAGATAGTGAGCATGGGAACCGGATCTACTCCACCGGTATCTTTGCCGCCGGCGTCAATTACAACGATGTCTACCGTTGAATTGTTGGTGATTAACTGGTCTTTGTTGACTTCGGTAACGGTGGCTGCCGCCGATAATGTTGCTGTTCTTGACATGATTTTTTTTTTTAGTTTTTGAGAAAAATTTAGTGTAGTTTTTATTGGATTATTCTTCGAACGGTATTTCAGGAATTTCTTCTTCTAGTAACTCTTCCCGGATTTTTTCATTTGTTTCAAGCGTTTTTGTAATGGTGTCAAGCGCTTTGCTGGATGTTTCCAGGGCCTTGTTTTCTGCCTCGGTGAACTTGCTTTTTTCTTTGGATAATGTTTCTTTTAAAGTGGTCGCGTTAAATTTAAGATCCTCCATAAGGCCTGGCATACGGTCGGCTAAGTCCCAGGAGTTTGTTTCTATCAGCGTTTCACCGAGCTCTCCCAGCTTAGTTTCCACCTTCTTCATGGCCGAAGGATTACCGTAGTCTGCCAGTTTGTCGTACAACTCCTGCTGGTGAGTGGCAGCGTCGCTCAGTTTC
>CAXTDO010000209.1:0-8516 GCA_964242315.1 uncultured Flavihumibacter sp. | reverse complement strand
GGGCGACCCGCTTCCATCTCAATCTTCTTTTGATATTCAGGTTCCTGTAGGCAAAGAAATAGGAATTATTAAGATCAATGTATTCAAGGGGAATAGCCCTTCAGATATTATTCAAAAAACAAGTTGGACGAGGCCCGTAAATTTCAAAGGCGACTTTGCAGAGTTACCGGCTGACGTACGGTTACGTAACAACAGCAAATATGGTTTCGATGTTACTTTATACGCACTGCTAAGCGATTCTGAAAGAAACAATCTTACAGCACTACTTCACCAGAATATTTCCAACTATATTAATGCAACTATAGAATCAAACAGCAAAGCAATCGATATTGACAAGAACTCCGGTAGAATGGTACAAGACCTGAATTCACTTGTAAGAAAAAACCTTACTTATTACAGGAACACGCAACAGCGCGATTTTGAAGGATTTTCAGATATAGTTGCTTTAAAGATAAAACAGGTTGCAAACGCCAGGCTTTCGAATGCAACTTATAATGTATTACGAACTCCTGCCGACTCGTTGAAAACATCCGACGATTTAAAAGCTGCTTATGCAAATCAGCTTAAAAATGATTTACTGCAGATTATATTGAACGAAACAGATAATTACCTGAGCCTTGACTTTGTAAAGTTTTACGACTCCTTCATTATACCGAACCGCGTTACAGAACGTTCACAAACTGTACTACCCTTATTTGTTGGCTACGGAGGCGTTTACCTTGGGGGAAGCAACGATCTCGAATATGATTCACAGCCCTACGCCGGATTGTCATTTCCTCTGGGAAGAGGAACAGAAAGTCATTACGGCAGAACAAGTTTCATACTTGGAATATTTTTAGCCAATTTTAAAGATGGAGCCGGTAATACCCTCACCGGGCCTATTGTAGACAGACCTGTTTTTGCCGGTTTGGGTTTTCGTGTGTATGATTTTATCAACTTTAACGCTGGTATGGTAGCCACATCAACGGAAAAGCAAAATTTATCAAATATTAAAACCTCTGATGTTCAACTGAAACCTTTTATCGGTCTTAATGCTCAATTCAATTTGTGGCTGGGATTGAACAAAAAATAATTATCTCCGGCTTTAAAAATCGCATTCATGAAACATCTATATAAATTCATTTTATTTTCCTTTATCGGGATGAGCTCTAGTATTGTTATGCTGGCTCAGGATAATACACATTACAATTGGCAGTTGGGATTTGGCTTTGGGTATACAAATTATTACGGGGATGTCAGCCCTTACCGAATCAAAGGTGGTAATGAGTTATACAAGATTTACAAATTCGCCGACTATAATAGTTATTATCAGCATCAGCCTTCCTTCAGCGTATTACTGCAAAAGAAGATAACGCCAACGTTAGGCATCATGTTCCAGGCCAATTATCTTCAGTTTTCAATGAGTGACAGGTATAGAAAGCATAACGGTACTATTGATACAACCACTCCTAATTTCGCCCGCTCTCTGAACTTCAGAACTACCATGCAGGATGCAGGCCTTGCTTTTACATTTAGTCCTAACAACGGAAGGATCGGTTCTGAAAATGCCTTTTTTTATCCTTCGTTTTATCTTGGCGTAGGTGTTTCGAAGTTTGTAGTTAAGGGAGATTTGTATGATGATAAAAATGCTCCTTACAATTATCTGTTGCCGGGAAACATCACTGATAACTTGTACGAAACCAACCTCCGCGACCTTCGCACTGAAACAGACAATAAATTCAGAGATGTAGAACCCTATGTTGATCTTGGTCTGGCGTTAAATTTCCGGATCAGTGAATCGTTAGGAATCGCTCTTCAATCGGATATCAAGTACTCGGCAAGCGACTACCTGGATGACGTAAGCGCAACCTATAAAGCATCTTATCCAACGGCCGCAGAAGCTTATGCTGCAAAGCCCGGTTATAATACCGTTGATCCGGTTACCAGGCAACGTGGTGATAACAATGGTGTAAACGATTTCTATATCAACAACAGGATTGTACTAAATTTCACTTTGGGGAAAAAGAAGACTGCCAAAACATTTAATCCACCGGTGATTTATTCATTAGGTACTCCGTACTTTCAGAGAAAAGCGGCAGACTCCATTAAGAAAAACATCGTTCTTAATGCTGATTCCATTGCACGGGTTAAAAGTGATTCAGTCTACCGGGCATTCAAAGACTCTTTGGCAAAAGTTACCGCTTCAATTAGCCAATCGTCTGATTCCACTGTAAGAAAACAGTTGGAGAATATAAACACGGAGTTAACAGGTATTAAAGAAATATTACGCGATCAGCAGTTAATGCCTAGGCTCCAGCAACTGCAGTATCAAACCGATTCCATTAAAAATTTACGGAGCAGATTACTGCAACGCCCGTTAACCAGAGAAGGTAATCTTTTGCTACGCGTCTACGATCTTCAGATCGACAGCTTGCGTAATGAATATGAAAAAGCGAAACAAAGACAGAATCTGCCATTGGGTAAAGCTGACAGCTCTATATTGTTTTATCAGCCAGGTACAATGCCGATAAGAGGATATAAGCCAGTTACAGACACCATTGATACAGATATTGCTTATGCTTATGATAGTGCAAGAAGTCGTGATCTGTACCTGAAAAAGATCGATTCCATTCAGCAAAGACTAGATGAACTGGCAAGCAAATCTTCAGATGCCGGCAGGCAAAGAAGCGAGAATACTGCCGATTCTTTAAATTATATTAAAAACAAACTGGAAACAGACGATCAGCTTCGCAAGCAGGAAGAAGCCGTGGCCGTTTTGCAGCAGCAATTAAAATCATCCAATGATTCTGCGGCTTATTACAAAAAGCTTAAAGAGAATCCACGAATGTATGCTGCACCCGATACCGTGCGCAAAAAAGAGTCCTTTTTTCAGCGTTACCTGGGTATTGGTGGTAAAAAGAAAGAAGCGCTGGTTAAAACAGACACGGTTAAAGGCGGAGATTATACCAGTCAACAGGAATATTATCAAACTCAGGCTAGTTTAACCAATAAGCAAATAGACCAGATTGAAAAAGATAAAATTGATCTGGTTGAAAAAAGAATCAATTATGCACATGAGAATAATGTTGTAATCGACTCCTCCGAATTCACCAGGAATCTCAATGTGGTGCAGAAAAGAATACAGCAAAACGCTGATTCATTAGCTTTCTTACAGCGACAGTTACAACGCTCCAACGATTCTGGTGCATATTATAGAAAGCTTCTGACCGATGCCGGTAATAATGCCAATGAAGCTAATAGAAAATGGTATCAGAATTTATTTACGTCAGAAAAAAAGAAGCAACGAAGGATTGAAACTGAAAGTAATATTCGTGAGAATACAATTCAGCAACAGCAATATTATGATAATGACGCAAAAAATATGCAGGATAGAATCAACGACCTGGAAAGAAGAAACCGGGATTTACAAAACTCTTATCAAAATTATAATTCAGACGGTTATGTAAAAAGAGGCGTCGGTTTTTCTGCATCTCCTGTGGTTGTATATGATGGAAATAGCAACAATGACAGGAATGAGATAGCCAACCTAAGAGCTCAAATTCAAAACCTTCAAAATGAAGTCAACTATGACGCGCGTGGAAGAGTTTTGGGAGATACTGCTGCGGCCGTAAGAAATCAACAGGTTACATTGATGATACCTCCTGCGGCAGCAGCTTCCGCAGATACTTCGCAGGTTAGTACCTTAAGAAGTGAGTTGAACCAGCTAAGGGCGCAGATAGACAGTATGAAGGTTAAACCGGCACCGGTAGTTTCTGAAAAAGTTACAAAGCCTGAGCCTAGGTATGATGTTACCGGCTTTCCTGTGATCAGCGTATATTTTAAAACAGGGTCGGTAGCATTAACAAGCGATCAGCTAAATAAGATCACACCATTTGGTACCGTAGCAGTGAAAAACAAGGAAGCAACTATTGTTCTTAAAGGATTTACTGACCCTGTTGGCAACCCCGCAAAGAATAAGATCATTGCTAATAAGAGGTCGGTATATATAAAAGACTTTCTCATATCCAAATATAAAATCAGCGATGGCCGCATTATTATAGAAGAGCCTGAAGGAAGTGAGTCAGGTGCTACCAAGAAAGCCAATCCTCTTGACAGGCGTGTTGATCTTCAGTTTCAGCAGTAAGTTATTGTATTGTTACACATGAATTATAGTGGCTAACCTTGTCTGTGTTTAAAAAAACTGTTCAAATGTTCGGTAGAACAATACACTGACGACCTTTAATTACTATTTTTACCGCACAATGAAAAACAGTAAATGGGTAGGAATCTTTGGTGTGGTTTTATTATTCGTTGCGGCATACCAGCCGTGGATGACCATCATATCTAAAAACATCACTATAACGGGTATGAATACTACCGGCAGCAATTTTGGAAAACCTGCTCTCATGAATCTTATTGTTAGCGGAATCTCCGTTATCTTCTTCCTGTCTTCTTCAATTATGGCTAAACGCGCTAACATTTTTTTTTGTGCTTTTAATATTGCATGGAGTATCCGAAATTATGTAATTGTCTCTATGTGCAGGGGAGGAGAATGTCCTGAAAAGAAACTGGGTTTGTATGTGCTGATGTTAGCTGCTATAATTATAATGCTGGCTTCTTTGTTTCCTGATGTTAAAATCAAGGCGGAAGCCGAGGAGATTTAAATACCTTCAATCAATCTGGCAATTCCGAAAGCACATGCCGCTGCCACGGCTCCAATTAACATTATCCTAAATCCTCCGCTAATTGGACTTACACCTGTTATACTGCTTTTAAAATATCCAAACACAAAAAGGCACATTAAAGTAATAAGAGCAGATATCTTTAAACCACTAAGAACATCCGAAACAAAAAAATAAGGAGACAAAGGAATAACTCCTCCAATTATATATGAGATTCCAATATTAAAAGCACTTTTCCTGGCTCTCTTTTCATCGGGCTTCTCTAATCCCAGTTCATACTTCATCATAAAGTCCACCCATTTATCCTTGTCTTTAGTCATCTCTTCCACAGCTTGTTGTTGCACTTCTTCACTTAATCCCAGATTGGCGAAAAAATCTTTGACTTCTTCCTTTTCGCGCTGTGGCACCAGTTCAACTTCTTCGTGTTCTCTTTTTAGTTCTGAATTGTAATGGTCTATTTCTGTTTTTCCTGCCAGGTATCCGCCTAATCCCATAGCGATGGAGCCCGCTGCTATCTCTGCCAGGCCCGCAATAATTATCAGGTTGGTGGAATTAACTGCACCGCTTAATCCTGCTGCGAGCGCAAAAGGAACGGTTAAGCCATCAGACATGCCTATTACAATATCCTGTATTAAATCGGAGCTTTGAAGGTGATGCTCTTTATGATCATGAGGTACATGTATCTCCAATCTTTATAATTTAGATATGATTGTTTGTCTTGTACGGAAATAAAAACATTAAGTGTCTAAAGGTAGTCAGTAAAGTGTTATAACAAGAATGAACATTTAATCCAGTGTTTGTAAGCTTTTCTCAATTATTGCAATGCAGTCAAAGATCTGCTCTCGGTTAATAATTAACGGCGGTGCAAACCTTATTTTATCACCATGTGTTGGCTTTGCCAATAAGCCATTTTCTTTTAGTTCCAGGCAAAGACTCAGGGCCGCATCCGGATCACGATGTTGAATAATAACGGCATTAAAAAGCCCTTTTCCACGAACCGATGCTATATGAGGCGAACCAAGATTTTTTAATTCCTTTCTCATTACTTCGCCCATTACCGCTGAATTTTCAATCATCTGCTCATCACGTAAAACCTGCAGTGCAGCCAGGGCAACTTTACACGCGAGCGGGTTGCCTCCATACGTGCTGCCATGTTCACCCGGATGAATGTTCATCATTACATCGTCATCACACAATACCGCGCTTACAGGCAGTGTACCGCCACTTAAGGCTTTGCCCAGCACCAGGATGTCTGGCCTCACATGTTCATGATCGCAGGCCAGTAACTTTCCTGTTCTGCCAAGTCCGGTCTGTATCTCATCGGCAATCAACAATACATTATAACGCGAGCAAATTTCCCGGACGCCTTTCAGGTACCCGTTATCAGGCACAACTACACCTGCTTCGCCCTGGATGGGTTCCACCATAAATGCGGCCACGTTGTTTTGTTGCAATGCCTTTTCCAGGGAAGGTAAATCGTTGAATGGAACAATCTCGAATCCTGGCATATAGGGACCAAAGCCTTTATAGCTCAAAGGGTCTGTAGAAGCAGAAATTGCTGCAAGTGTTCTTCCACAGAAATTATTTTCTGCAAAGATGATCGTTGCCTTGTTATCAGGAACACCTTTCTTTACATAAGCCCACCTGCGCGCAAGCTTGATAGCCGTTTCTGCCGCTTCTACGCCGGTGTTCATCGGTAACACTTTGTCATATCCAAAGTAGCTTGTGATGAATTTTTCATATTCGCCAAGCTGGTCGTTATGAAATGCCCTTGAGGTAAGCGTAAGTTTTTGCGCCTGTTCTATTAATGCGGCGATAATTTTAGGGTGGCAGTGCCCCTGGTTTACGGCAGAATAGCCGCTAAGAAAATCATAATAGCGTTTCCCGTCAACGTCCCACAAGAATACTCCTTCGCCTTTTGTGAGTACAACCGGAAGAGGATGGTAATTGTGCGCACCAAAATCATTTTCAAGATCTATAAAATAATCGGTAGCAGTGGAAGCAGTGGTGAAAGTATGCATAATAGTTAATTCAAAAGACATTAAAAAGTAACCGTCACAAAACTAAGAATGGTAAGAGAAATATTGTAGGGTGCCGGGATGATCGAGAAAATCAAGATTCTGTGCAAGAAAAAATAGTATGATAGTGTTAACGGTAATGTCAGCGGTTTGATGCAAGATAGTGAAATCTTTCTGAATGGATAATCGGGCAAAACCGGTTAAGTTTTTACGATCTCACAGAATTGTGATGTATTATTGTTAATGAAACTACAGCCAATGGAAATACTGGAAAAATTTTCATTAAAGAAATACAATACTTTCGGAATAGACGCGAGCGCAGCTTATTACGCTACCTTTAATACTTCAGAACAGTTGCATGAGTTGCTCGATCATGTTGATCACAAGATGCATTCAACATTTATTCTTGGTGGCGGCAGTAACCTGTTGTTTACACAGGATGTAAATGGCCTGGTTTTAAAAAATGAAATAAAGGGGATACAAATTGAAAACGAAGATGAAAATTTTTATTACCTGAAAGCAGGAGCAGGCGAAAACTGGCACCAGCTTGTGTTATACTGCGTGAATAATAATATGGCAGGCGTTGAGAACCTTTCGTTAATACCAGGCAATGTGGGTGCCGGCCCTATGCAAAACATCGGAGCTTATGGAGTGGAATTAAAAGATGTGTTTTACGAACTGGAAGCCTTTCACCTGAAAGAAAAAAAAACAGTCAGGTTCAATCTTGATGACTGTTCATTCGGTTACCGTGAAAGTGTTTTTAAAACGCGGTATAAAAACCAGTTTGCAATTATGTCGGTAACTTTTAAGCTCCTGAAACAACCACGTTTCAATACCAGTTACGGCGCAATAGAACAGGAGCTGGAGAGAATGAATGTGCAGGAACCCAGCATCAGTACTATCAATCAGGCGGTGATTAATATTCGCCGTAGTAAGTTACCTGATCCTGCTGAGATAGGAAATGCAGGAAGTTTCTTCAAAAATCCCGAAGTGCCGGCTGCTGCATTTTCAGCATTGCAGCAAAATTTTAAGGGTATTATAGGATATCCCTTGCCAAACAACCAGGTAAAACTTGCAGCGGGTTGGATGATCGAACAATGCGGCTGGAAAGGATACCGTAAAGGAGATGCAGGCTGCCATGCAAAGCAGGCGCTGGTTTTGGTAAACTACGGTTCAGCGAGTGGTAAAGAAATTTATGATCTAAGTGAAGAAATATTGAAGAGTGTTCAATCGAAATTTGGAGTAACACTGGAACGGGAAGTGAATATTTTTTGAACTGTTGTTTTGAACTGTGATTTATTTGATTTAATAAAGGGCTATGAGTTGTCTTGAACTGTGATTTATTTGATTTAATGATGGACTATGATTGTTTCCGGAGAATCATAGTTCATCATTAAATCAGTAAATCACAGTTCAAAACAAAATAAATCAAGCATCAAAATCTTCATCACTGCTAAACGATGCTGTTCCTAAATTCACCATGGAGCCCATCAGATCTTTAAACTCAATTTTATTTTCAATGATTTTTTTACTGATCATCGAATAAGCTGCTAAACCGTGCAACACAAACTCCATCAATAAGGCATTCTCGGTATCATTTGCAAGAGGGAAAAACTTTTTAACCAAAGCGTTTAAACCATCAACTTTATAAAGCTGTAATACCTTGTTTTTATCGGTAACATTTAGAAAGATGTCTATAGCATTGCCACTGTCAAACCACCTGATGATCGCTTTGTAAGGATTCTCATCTTCCTTGCCTGCATCCTTACCCGGGTTTCTTCTTTTTTTAATCGTTTCAGGATTAGGAAAATATTGAATGAATAACGAGCGTATCGAC
>CAXTDO010000208.1:0-8535 GCA_964242315.1 uncultured Flavihumibacter sp. | reverse complement strand
TTTTCACCTGCTCCGGCTGCCACTGCACTAACAACACTTCCAGCTTTTGTTCCGGTTGCTCGATCTCTTTTTCAAACTGTTTGTTCATTTTTTCCAGTGAACGAATAGCATCTTTGTTCTGCACGGGTAGCAAGCGCAGGCTATGCAACTGGTTATTGAAGCGCTTGATCTGCTCCGCATACTCCCGGATGGTGTTGTAGAGTTGTTTGCTCTCAAAATAAAGCCCATCGGGCATTTCCCACAACTCAGGCTTTTGTTCTATAGCATAGCGACAGATCCACTGAGCATCTTTTTTATCACTCTTGTTTCGCTCTAGGTGCATCTGGATGTAGCGTTTAATGCTCAGGGCATTGACCACGCTGATGGCTGCTTCTTTTTGGTGTAGAAAGAAAGCTAATCGAACGTAATAAACACCCGTTGCCTCCATAACAAAGTGATAATTGGGGCCGGTATGTTCCCAAATAGTTTGGAAGCCGTTGTTGTTGTTGCCGACTTTGATGTGGAAGATTTCACCGAGGTTGTTGTAATAAGCTACGTCCAGGGTGTTGTGAGATACATCAATACCACAACAACGTTTTTCATTGTTCATAACGATGAATTTTTAGGAATGGAAAAATGTACTTTTATCATGGACAAAACAGAAGGGAAGAACAATCTTACACGGTGCTATCTATCCTACTGCATACTTTGAAAAAGAAGTATATTGAACTGCTGGAGCATCTGGTAAGAAAAGGGCGGGGACAATCATGTTATAAAGGCTCTGTAAAGGCCTAGGCGCATTTGTGGTCTTACTCCACCCTTTGTTCTTTCCAATATCTTTATCCGAGTAACTAAAACTAGTGAATTGTAAACATAGGAGGCGCATTGGCATTAGGCGGCGGACAGTTTGCGGGAGCCTGCGTTGCGAACCTTCCCGCCCAACACCAATACTAATCCGTTATGTGCCATGCAGACTAGCGCAAGGTTGACTACAGCTTAGTACGACATCAGTGTTCAGTTTTATTTTTTGAAATTCAATGAAATACAGACTAACTCCATTGAACTTTTTTTGTACTCTATTAGTTGGGTGTGAAATTGTGTTTTTTGTATTTCCTGAATCTTTAAAAAATGAACATTACGGTTATCAGCATATTTATTTAATTCCACTGATTCTAATTGGAATTTTGATTGATTTGGCATTTCAAAAGGCAGTAAAAAAATATTCTCGGCTCTTGCTTTTTGAAACCCTGTTTATGGTGACAGTCGCTCTATTAAACACAGAATTTTAAAAACTTCTTAAAGATAATTTACCACAGCGACAACTGCTAGTAGGCAAGTAATATAACTATCAGTTCTTAACCTTTTCGCATCAGCATTCGGATGACAATTGCCAGCGGGTTGTGCAGACCCATTTTACGCTTACCGGTAAACTATAGACAGGCATTATGTGCAGGTCGTTTGGTATACCAGCTGTTCGTAGGTAAACACCCCCCTTTGCCGCTTCTTTTGCAAACTCACTACGGGCGACACGTTACGCTACCGGTAGACACAGCATGTGTGTGAAGCACGGCACATAACAGCAGGTTTGGTACTATGGCGGCGGACACTTTGCGGGAGACTGAGTTTGCGTACTTTGCCGCCCAACGCCAATGCTTATCCGTAAGCAGCAACCAAACACAGTCATTCAGTAACGTCGAAGTAAATGGACAAACCAACTTTTAGACAGCATCTTGACGAAGCGACAACGATGTTAGTTGACTTTACCAACACCCTTTGCTACAACGATATCGTCAACAACTTCAAATACCGAATTACTCCTAACTCGAGGACGGTTGACCAAGATGATGAACATCTAACAGACCAAGAAATCAGCGTGTTGAAAAGTTGGAATAAATATGAAAACGATATTTTGACTGCTGAACAGATTACCGACTTATTTCATCACGATAACAAAGTTCCTGTATGGATTGACACATCAATATACGAGGCAAAGCACAATCTTACCGTCGTTGACTTATTCTGTAGCAGACGACTTCGTGATGACAAAGAATTATATCACCAAGGACAGATTATGCCCTTTCATTTACAAGTAGCTATGCCACCTGACCATCTCAAAATTGAAAAGAACGGCAAGTTTGACATTAACTGGAAGAAAAAGCGTGACGACAGTAGCAAGCCTAAGACACTGTTTGCAAGACTCAAAAAACTTTTAGTTTCATCGGCTTGACAGACATTAGCTGCTGCCAGCGGCGGACACAATACGCCAGCCGAGCATTCATCCTGTGCCGCCGTCAGCAATACTTTTCCGTTAGCGGTAATTAATTAAGCAGACCTTATGAATCAGGTTGAAAGAATAAGAATTAAACTACGATTGGCAAAATCTACAGATTTCTTTCTTGAAGTATTTGGTGCCGATTCTCATAAATATATAATTGGAGCCCCTTTAACTTCTGAAGATATACTGGAATTTGAAAATCTTTATAATATCAAACTTCCAGAATGCTATGCTACTTTTTTGATTGAAATTGGGAATGGTGGAGTTAACTATGAGCAATCATTAGTTGGTAAGTCGGCTGCTGGGCCTGACTATGGAATCTTTAGTTTGAGGCATCCGTGTCAATTTATTTCAGAGCCCTCTTTAGGTTACTTGCAAAACAAAACATTGATAACATCGAATACAAACGAGGCAGAATGGGACAAATTGTATAATCGGATTGCTGACGATCCATCAGATGAAAACTATGAAAAAACTGTTGCCACAGCTTATTCAGGAATTTTGCAAATTGGGTATTCTGGCTGTTCGGGTTATCATGCTATTATTTTGAATGGCGACAACAAAGGACAAGTTATAGAGGTGTCCAGCGAAATAGAATACTGTCCACAGTTTGTTAAGCAGACCAACTTTCTGGATTGGTATGAAAACTGGCTTGATGATATTTTGAATGGCAGGAATATATTTAGAAGGGATGTTCCTATTATGACAGAATCGCAGTGCCTTACCAGGTTTATAAGTGACAAAGAATCCTATTGGAAATTTGTTTCTCTTGCCTATATCAGAAGCTTTAATACTATTTCAGATCAGTCAATTAAAGTTTTAAAGGACAAGTACAGAAATGAAAATGACAAAAAAGTAAAAAAATACTTGTTAAGTCTGCTTGTAAAGTTTGATTACAATAATTCAAAACTTCTTTTAAAAGAAGTTAGCCCACAAGACCCTTTATATTTTTTGGTTATACTACATTTATATATTCCACTGGCGACTTATGAATGGGCAGATACAATTGATATTATTAGAAGAAAAAACTCAAAAAGCAAAAAAATTCTGGAATATCTTGACAACATAACAATGGCTGACAAGAATAACTACAGCTAACATTGCATTGCTGCCAGCGGCAGACACTTGACGCCAATCAAACATTCATCCTGCGCCGCCAGCAGAAATGCTAAACCGTTGGCGGTAATACTTTTTTAAAAGCAAGCTATAAACTAAGTTATGAGAACTGCTCATTTTTTTGTTATCCTGCTACTTGGTGCAAACGCTGTATTTGGGCAGGGTTCACTAAAGCCAGTTGCTATGGAAGATGAAGCATTCAATAATTACTTTTTAACCAGGAGTATACCAATAGTAAAGGGTAAAATATTGAATCTTTCAAAAGAGGATCTTGCTAAAATCAAAATAGAATATACCCTTGTTACGCCCCTGAAATTTCAGGTTACAAAATACTGTTCATTACATGCAGATGGCTCTTTTCAGCTAAAGCTGGACTATGCATTTCCCTATCAACAGATATGGATTGACATTGACAGCCTGTTCTATACCGGTATATATGCCAATACCAGTTTATTTATTCAACTGGATGCAGCTGTTTTAAAAAACCGTCCTGATGCAGAGCATAACGGCCCTGGCGTCAAATACAGCGGCCAAGATGGCGCTTTGAATGACTATACTACTAAGCACACGTTATACAAGCATGAGGAGCAGGCCACAGTCACCAGTATGGTGGCTTTAGGTCCATCAAAAGGCAAAAATGATGATGCAACTCCTGTCAGGAAGTATGACAGTCTGTATAAGATATTGAGGAACATCGATAGTGAATATATCCAACAAAATCCATCACCGTATTCCTGGATTTTTGAGAATGAAAGAGCGTCTGATTATTTTGGCGGCTTATGCATCAGATATTGGGGTGAACCCATGCCGACTGACCTGTTTGAAAAAGTGAAAGAACACAAAGTCTATCTCACTTCAAATGAGGGAATGAGCTTCTATCAGTACTTCCTGACCTATCTGAGACATGTTGCAGACAGGGAGATGTATAAAAAAAAGATTCTTTTTGATAAAGCCGATATAGCCGAGGCAACCCGCTATAGCATCCGTTTTACCATGGGTCTGCTGGACAGTTTGTTTGCGCAACCCAAATCTGATTACTTTAAGATTCGATTTTCGAGACTGGATACAAAGGAACTACAACAGAACATGGAGATGATCTTGCCGGATGTAAAAACACTATGGTGTAGGAACATTATTAAGAGTGAGCAGAATAAAGCGATAAAAAAAATAGTATCCATCAACAAAACACTGAATGCGGCAAAACCGATTGTTTCAGGCAATCAGCTTGGGCAACCGGTTGCAGCGCTTCCTTCCGGAGCCAAATTATACACAGTGGCAAATATTAAAGCAGACTCCCTACTTTCCCTGCTTAAAAACTCATTTAAGGATAAAGCATTGCTAATTGATTTTTGGGCTACCTGGTGCGGCCCTGTATCGGTGAGATGCCATACAGTAAAAAGCTAAGTGATGAAAGCAAAGATTTACCGGTTGAATTTATTTACTTATGTACGTCGGATGGTTCCGATATGGAAAAATGGAAATTGAGGATAGTTGAAGAAAAACTTAGTGGTTATCACATTTTTGTGGAGGAAAAGCTAAATACTGCCTTAATGAATTTGCTGTCTTTAAGCGGATATCCAAGCTACCTGCTTATCAATAAAAGAGGTGAATATAAAGCTGAAATTATAAGCAGGCCATCCACACTGGATAGAGGAAAGCTTCTTGAATTAATTAAGAAATAAATAGAATTGTACTACTGCCAACAGTAACATTGGTATTAGGCGGTGGACATTTTGCGGGAGGCTATGTCTGATATATCATTGCCTAATGTTATAGTGTTATTCTTTCGCTAGTAAATCAACTATCTTTCAATCAAGCAATTATAGCATGCCAATAGCATGCTGTCTTTGTGTGATCCGACACTGAGCAAGCGAAAGATCAGGGTTTCATAAGCACTCTCCATGCCTTGCAGGCTACAGCTTTTCTGGGTAAGCAAGCAATGCAGGATCAGTTTGAAAATAAACTGCCCCTGCAACTTCTTTTCGTAGTGGTTTACCTTTGTTTCTACTGCCAGCTTTTCTAATACCGCATTCGGTAATAAAGTGAGCAATTGTTCAACTTTCATCCCTATACAACAAAAATCCCTTCTTTTATGGTTTACTCCATTTTATCATTTATCCCAAATTTCCTCCAAACACCTGTGGTGAGACACGAAGCCTGGCGGGAGAAAAAAATCTGATCATGGGCTGTCCATAGTTACCTCTCTCTTTTATAGTAATTCTTTTTATTTTATTATCAAGACTGTTCCCTTTTCAATTTTCGATATTAGTCCATCCAGTTGGTAGGTACATATCCAAATAAATACGGAAGAATTAGTGGTTGCATTTTTATAACTGCCATCCCAACCTTTTGAAACATCAGTTGTCTCGAACACTTTTGCTCCCCAGCGGTTAAATACTGTGAAATGATAATTTTTAAAATTTCCAAACACAATAGGTTTTAGCCGCTCGTTTTTTCCGTCACCATTAGGCGTAAATGCTGTTGGCATAAAAAAACCGTCTGCACATTTTCTTTCATTTACTATCACTGTGTCTTTTCCCTTGCAATTATTTTTGTCTGTTACCTCTAACCAGTATAAACCTGGTTTAGTTATGGTTATAACCTTTTCTTTTTCGGCAGTACTCCATAAGTAGGTGTTGAAAGAGGATAACGGCCTCATCGTAATATTTCCGTAGATACATACAGATGTATCTGCGGGAAGGAATTTTTCGGGGTTCGGAGCAGGAAAAATTTCCACGGTATCTTTAGAAGTATTATTGCAGGCATCTGTCGCAGTGATACTGTATATTCCAGGTTGCTGTATGGACAAGGTAGGGCCAGTAGAACCATCCTGCCAAGTGTAGCTATTATAAATACCATTGGTTTTTAATGTCTTAGATCCGTTTGCGCAAAGAAACAAGTCTGGTCCCAGGCTTACCTTTTCTTTATCAACTACGGCAATCGAAATAGAATCTTTTATTATACCACAACCGGCATCGGAGACGGTCAGGCTATAGATAGTAGTTGAACCAGGGGTAACAGTGATTGAAGAAGTAGTGGAATTATTAGACCAATGATAGCTATAAGGCGCAACTCCTCCTGAAACTTGTGCGCTAATTGTAATACTGTTTCCGAGGCAAACTGATGCCGGACTAGTGGGGGTAATAGTAACCACAGGGTTAGAAAAAATGCCAATATTTGAACCATTATCATTGCCAATTACAGCTGGATCAGATGCAACAACCCGAATTCGATAATTAGTTCCAAACGGGGTAGTTGCAGGAATTGTGGCATTTATTGTACCGGCCGAACCGGAAATGGTGGTTCCAATATTCACTGGGTTAGTGAAACTGCCGGACGCATCACTAAGCTGTGCGGTAAACACGTTACCGGAATTAAAAGGGCCTGTAACGGTATAAGCAACTGAAAGGGAATTGCCAGCACAAAAGCGATTAACGGTAAAGGGTAAAGTGCTTACCTGGGGAAAAGGACTGTATTTCCAAAGATCTCCAAAAAAAGAACTTTGCGGCGGAGCAGCGGGATTAAATAAATAGCCACCATAAAACCACAGGTTGTTTTTGTTATCAACCCAGCCAGGAAGTTCATCCCTTGCACCCGGCTTATTTGTTCCTGATGATTGATTTAGTGTTCCATATATTCCTTGCATGTTTCCAACATTATCGCCACTTACCCAGGTCCATTCATTAGCATTCGGGTTGTATTTCCAAAGATCATTATACCCATTGTAAACCTGGTTTATGGAAGAACTTCCGCCAAAGAGCCAAAAGCTACCTTCGCTATCCTTCCACATCACCATATTGCCTCTGGCTCCCGGTTTGTTGTTTGGCGATGAAATTCCTTTAGTACCGTAAACGGCAGGTTGGTTTGGTATGTTATCACCGCTAACCCATGTCCATTCATTCGTGGAAGTATTGAATTTCCAAAGATCATTTAATGAAATATTTGCTCCCTGTCCACCGAATAACCATAAAGCGCCACTGGCATCAATCCAGCTTACTGTGCCGGTTCTGGCCCCGGGAATATTACTTGTAGAAGGAGTGCCTCTCGTACCATAAATAGGAGGCTGGCCTGCTGAATTAGCTCCGCTTACCCAGGTCCATTCATTAGTCAGGATATTGTATTTCCAAAGATCATTTAAATATCCTGCTGTGTTAGCTGCAACGCCATATCCTCCAAAAAGCCATAGTGACCCATTTGCACCTGTCCAGCCTGAAGCCCCATACTTTCCTCCGGGTTTGTTGTTGATTGAGGGCTGTCCCTTAATACCATAGATGCCAGATGGGTAAGGCTGTCCTGGTGTATAATCGCCACTCATCCAGGTCCATTCACTTGTTAAGGGATTGTATTTCCATAGGTCATTCAAGTTTGTATTGGATGAAAAGTTACTGATCATTCCCTCTCCGCCGAATAGCCAGAAATTACCGCTTGCATCTACCCAAGTGGTAGCGTGCGATCTACTACAAGGAATGTAATTCGTTGACGACACTCCTTTGTTACCATAGATTCCGACTGAATTGGTTGTATTACTGCCGGCAACCCATACCCACTCATTAGTGGAAGTATTAAATTTCCAAAGGTCGTTTAAGTAACCAAAGGGATTGGTGGATCGGGTTCCACCAAATAGCCACAAGTTATTATTGCTATCAATCCAGGTAGCAGAAAGAGCTCTGCCACCTGGTTTGTTATTTAGGGATGGTACACCTTTAGTTCCATATACAGCGACCATGTTTGGAGAATTATCGCCACTAACCCATGTCCATTGATTTCTTTGGGCAAAAGCAAAATGAAATGTATTCAGACAAACTATGAGGAGTAAAAGGTTTTTCAAAAAAGAAGTTTAAGGTTGATAGGTGAAAATAAAAAAAATCCCTGTAAGGCTGAAGAAACTGACTCAGGAGATGAAAAGGCCTTGTTTACACCCATTTTCTGCCCGGCTTCGTGTCTCACGAAGCCGAATGGTTGAGGAGCATAGATTTGCCGAATGGATAGCCAATACGCCGGGGAGAAAAACTCCAAAATACAGCGGCATGAGCTGTACTTCTGGACAGTCACCATTAAAGACTGGAAGTGGCTGTTGACAGAAGATAGAATGAAGCTGGAAATCATCCAGCTACTTTAGCTTTGGCGGAGGTAACTCGATTAGACATTTGATTGTTGCCTTATAC
>CAXTDO010000207.1:0-8535 GCA_964242315.1 uncultured Flavihumibacter sp. | reverse complement strand
GGTGCACGGAGAAGCTTCCTCCGTGGACCTCCGTGGCACCTCGGCTCTTCCTCCGTGGTTAAAAAAAACAGAGGGCTTAGGCCCATGCAACGCAATAAAACTTTTTCCTGTCATCGAAATAAAAAGCATGCGCAATCTTGCACTGTTTATTACCCTGCTATTTCTCGTAACCTGCTGCAATAAAAACAACACAAAACCCGGTAAAAACGTAGAAATGTACCTGCTTAGCTCATACCAGCTGGTACCCGGCAAATGCCAGATTGATACCTCGAAGGCTGTCTTGGAGATCCTGCCGTTAATAAAAAACGAAGATATTTTACGATATACCAGAGCATCCAGCCAGTACACACTATCAAACAGTGCTTTTGAAAAAGTGCAACATCTAACAGGCAGAACACCTTTTGCAATTACGGTTGATAAAAAAGTGATTTTTTATGGCGTTTATATGCCCTGGATTATGAGTTCCACATGTTCTAATTCCATTACCATGTCTGAAAGCATGCCCTACACCATTTCCATGAACCTTGGCTATGCGGGAGCCGCATTAGACATTGATGATCAAAGAAATAATCCAGTATTGATTGCCACTTTTACCAGCCAGGGAAAATTACGGTGATTGTGTTGCGCTGTCTAACGCATCTCTTATCAAATCGGCCTCGAAGCCTTTCTGTAACAGGTAATCCTGCACTTTACGAAATTTAATGAAGTGATTTGTTTCTTCTTTTAATGCCTGCTGTTTGTCTAACACAAGCTTTTCAATCATTTTCAGGTAGGCGCCATTATCAATCTGCAACAGCGCCTTTTTTATACAGTATTCGCTTACCTGCTTTTGTTTTAAAGAATACCTGATTTTAACTTTACCCCAGTGATTCATCCGGAATTTACCACCGGCGTACTGTATGGCAAACCGTTCTTCATTTAAATAATTTTCTTCAATAAGCTGGGAAATGAGCTCGTCCACATCCTTTCTGTGCATGCCGAAGCCGTACAATTTTTCCTTTACTTCCTGATGGCAACGTTCCTGGTAGGCACAGTAATGCTTTATTTTTTGGAGTGCCTGCTCTTTGGTGGGTGTTTGTTTAAATGGTGTAGCCATACTTCGATTGTAAAATTAAGTTGTAATGCAACAACAAAGCCGTGTTGAAACCTGTTATCATTAACTAAAAATCATTAGTTTCGCCTTTACGAATTTAAATCCTCGCATAAAATGAAGTTCATAGTATCATCTTCTGCCTTGCTAAAACAGTTGCAACAAATTAACGGGGTTATCGGTGCAAATACGGTACTGCCTATACTGGAAGATTTTTTGTTTGAAGTGGATAAAAACCGCCTCACTGTTGTAGCTACCGACCTGGAAACCGTGATGAGGATACAACTTGACATAGAAGCTAAAGAAAACGGCAGAATATGCATACCAGCCAAAATTTTAATGGATTCATTAAAAAACATTCCTGACCAGCCACTTACGTTCTCCATTGAAAAGAATTTAGCCATAGAGATAACTACAGACACCGGCAAATACAAAGTGATGGGTGAAAATCCCGATAACTTTCCTAAAGAGCCGGTTGCAGATGATACCACTTCCTTTACTATGACAGCTACCTCACTGGTAACTGCGATTAATAAAACGTTGTTTGCTGTAAGTAATGATGACCTCAGGCCCGCAATGACCGGTGTGTTTTTTGACCTGAATGAAAACTACATTCAATTTGTTGCTACAGACGGCCACCGGTTGGTGCGTTATAAAAGAACGGATGTATCCTGCCCGCAAAACGACTTTTTTATTGTTCCGAAAAAGCCGCTAAACCTGCTCAAGTCTGCTTTACCTGACAATGAAGACGAACTGACCATTAATTATAATAACAACCATTTATTTGTAAAGCATGGCGCTACGCAGATGAGCTGCCGCCTGATCGATGCAAGGTTCCCTGACTATAAAGTGGTAATACCGGTAGACAACCCTTATAAATTAATGTTGAACAAAGGTGATTTTCAGAATGCACTTCGCAGGGTGAATGTGTTCAGCAACAAAAGTACCAACCAGGTAATGTTGAACATCCAGGGTAATGAATTGCAACTGGCCGCACAGGATGTTGACTTTTCTTTCGAAGGCAATGAACGGCTGAAATGCGAGTATAACGGCGAAGACCTTGCAATAGCCTTCAACGCCCGTTTTATGATTGAAATGCTGAATGCTGCCGACAGCCCTGAAATTGTAGTAGAACTGTCTACTCCAACAAAAGCCGGAATTATTAAGCCGACAGAGAATGATCCCAATGAAGATCTTTTAATACTGGTGATGCCGTTGATGCTGAATAATTAGTTTTTTTAACCACGAAGGAAAAGCCGAGGTAGCACGGAGGGCCACGGAGGAGTTTCCTCCGTGGCCCTCCATGCTACCTCGGCTTTTCCTCCGTGGTTAAAAAAAGTTCGACCGGTATATGTCAATTACCATAACAGGTTAACGAATGAACTATATCCCCATCCGTGCATACGATAATTATGTAAAAGCTTCCATCGAACTTTCCCTCCTGAAAGAAGCCGGAATTATATGCCATATAAAAGACGAATACACTATTACCATTGATCCCCTGTTAAGTCCTGCTTTAGGAGGTATGAAATTGATGATCGCGGAAGATCAGGTGTGGCAGGCAAAAAAACTGCTGGCCGATTCAGATGAGCTTTATCTGAAAACAGTTCCATGTCCCAACTGTAAACAACATGAGCTGCAATTTATTATTGAAACGATTCATTATACCAACTGGGCTGGCAAAATAAGGTCTCTTCTTATCAACGGCCAGGAACAACAGGTTACACAATTTTATCGCTGTAATAATTGTGGCCATACATTTAAGGAGTTGCCCTTGTGTTAAGAATTATTGCTGTAATAAGTTTTAATTCGTAACTTTTAATTGATTTATTCTACTGCCATGGAAAGATTCATGCAATACTGGGAGCACATTCAGAGCTCGGATCGTATCCTCATCCTGATGGTTGGAATGGTATTTTTTTGGCTTATTGAAGGATATTATCCTTTATTTACGTTCTCTTTCAAACGGTACAAACATGCGGGTGTTAACCTCATCTTTCTTTCAACTACCCTTGTTCTCAATTTAATATTTGGATTGGTAACTGTAAAAGTATGTGACTGGGTAATGCGCAATCATATCGGGCTGTTAAACTGGATTTCCATACCTCTCTGGGTTAAGATCATACTATCGCTATTCTTTATGGATTTCTTCGGACAGTATGCTCCTCACTATACCATGCATAAAATTAAATGGATGTGGAAGTTTCACATGATCCATCATAGCGATACCAAAGTAGATGTTACTACAGGAACCAGGCACCACCCCGGAGAATGGTTGTTTCGCGAAACCTCCACAATAATCGGTATTATAATTATCGGCTTGCCGGTAGGACTTTATTTTCTTTATAGGAGCACCGCCGCAATTTTTACGCACTTCAATCACGCCAATATGAGGGTTCCGGTTTGGTTAGACAAACCCATAAGCTGGATCTTCGTTTCTCCCAATATGCATAAAGTGCATCATCATTACCAGAGGCCTTATACCGATTCCAATTACAGCAACATCTTCTCGTTATGGGATCGGATGCTGGGTTCTTTTAAATATGATGATCCCAGGAACCTGCGTTATGGATTGGATGTTCTGGAAGACGCTATGGATGAGAACGTAGGCTACCAGTTCAAGCTGCCGTTTAATAAGAATGTTAAGACTGATTATTAGCTGTCAGCTATTTATGAATCCAAGGATGCGTTGTGTGGTAGTTATTTTTAACCGCAGAGGGCACAGAGAAAACCCTCTGCGCCCTCTGCGTTTCCTCCTCTGTGCTCTCTGCGGTTAAAAACTCTTTGCACAGTAGCAGACAGCTCACTGCTGCTGTTGCATCTCCATATATCTCCTGTAAGAATTTTGCGTTTCCGTTATTTTAGGCTGCGGTGTGAGGATGGTGGTGAAATCTTCCCGGGAATTTCCATCTTCATAAGATACCGTAACCCCTACTTCCAGTGTTTGTTCCGAAGTGCCCTTGTAGGTGCCTTTTACGGGCGAGCAATCCGTGAAGTTCCTTCCTACAGCCAGACGCACATGCAGGTCTTTTACAATACAGTTATTGGTGGGATCCAAACCCAGCCAGCCATAAAATGGAATGTAAGCATCTACCCATGCGTGCGTAGCGCCTTCACCGCGCATGCCCGACTTATTCGGACACACATACCCGCTTACATACCGGGCGGGAATGTTAATGATACGTAACATGGCAGATAACATATGCGCAAAATCCTGGCATACACCTGCTTTCAATTTCCATATTTCATTCAGCGTGGTTTCTACATTGGTGATCCCTTTAATATAACGAAAGCTTTCAAACACATACTCGTTAAGTCTTAACGCCGCTGTTAAAGGAGTTACTTCCTGGTTTTGAGCCAGCTCAACAATAGACGTTATCTCTGCAAGCGCATCAAATTGCTCTACCTTTAAAAAGTCTATCATTGCCACTTTATTACGAACCTGGTGTAAATGGCTCCACTGCTCTTCTTTTGATTTGGCATCATCCGGCTGGTCTCTTAGCCTGGTAATCACTTCCAGTGTTGAATCTATGATCAATTCCTTGTGAGGTTCGGGAGTTGCAAAAGAACCTACTTCGTTGCCGTAATAATCTTTATAAATTTCCACCAGCGGATCACCGGTTATATTCATATCCTGTTTCAACACTTCCTGATATTCATCTTTGATAGGGTAAAGAATGATTTGGTTAGCGCTGTCTCTTACCGGTGATTCATAAATATATTTCGTTACATGGTGGATGTTAAATCTTGGCATAATTCAGTTTTATTGTAATAAATGGTTGACTGTATTTAATAGTATGTCCTCCTGAAAGCTGTTAGCTTTCTCACAAGGCATAAGCAAAAAACTTTTCATCAAGCACAGCACCAATTTTATTTAACTGGCTGATCGTTTCGTTGAGGTAGGTATGCAGTCCCTGCTGCATGATGGCATCTGCTGTAGAATATTGCACCCTGCTTACCAGCTTACCCATCATAAAATCAATCTGCTTAAAGCTTTCCGTATTCTTTTCACTTTTAAGGCGTTTAAAATAAATATGCATGCGGGAAATAGCATAGGAAACCGAACGGGGAAAATGACTGTTTAACACAATCTGCTCCACCACATTCCTTGCTTCAAAACCACTGCGATATGTTTTAAGGTATAGCTGATGGCCGGCCATGGAAAGCAAAAAATATTTCCAATAAGTGGCATCGGATGTTTTTTCAGCATCATAATTAAGCGTGCTGAATTTTACATCGAGAATATCAGAGCTTTGAATGCCTCTTTCAAGATATTTGCCTATGTTCATAAAAGCGGTTCCCTCGCCCCTGGCCATGGTAACGTCTGCTGTTCCATAAAACAATAAGCACTGTTTTATAAGTATGTCCAGTTCAGTAATCGGATCTTCTGCATGAAGGCCTTTGCCGAATTCTTCGTCGCGAATGATATGATAGAAGTCGTTAATGCACTGCCATAATTCTTTAGTAATATGCTCCTGAACACTTCGGGCATTTTCTCTTGCCTGCGTTACAATATTAAAAACGGAGTTAGGATTATCCTTGTCAAGCACCACATATTTCAACACCGTTCTGGTGTTGTTGCAGATTTCATCAATCTTATCCTCTTTCAGATAAGTGAATATTTTTAATACCGGCTTCCACGAAAATTCATGGATATCATCCTGAGACGAAGCATAATTTATTTTAAGCATCCGCAATATACCATCGCTTCTTTCCATATAGCGGCTCATCCAGTATAAACTTTCGGCTACTCTGCTTAGCATGTAATGTGTAGGTTTGGTTTATGTTAAACGTTCTTTAATCTATCTTCCCAAGGTGTGATTATTCAATAGTTAATTCAATTTTATTGACCTTGAAAAATGTACAATATTCAACTCCCAATATTCAATTCTCAATGAAGCTTCAATAAAACAATGTAGGTCTTATATTGAACATTGATTGTTGAATATTGAATACTTGCCTGGAAAAAGTTTGAAACTTTAGTATCGTTCGATCAAAATGTCAAAAGCATTTACACCAGTACCCAGGTATCCTTGCTTCCCCCGCCCTGTGAAGAATTTACTACCAGGGAGCCTTCCCGCAGAGCAACCCTTGTTAATCCTCCGGGAACAATTTCTATACCATCGGGGCCGCACAATGCGTAAGGCCTGAGATCTATGCGGCGCGGCTGCATTTTTCCATTCATGTAACACGGGGCAGAAGAAAGATTGATAATGGGTTGTGCAATAAATTGCCGCGGATCTTTTATGATCTCTTCCTTGTAAACCGCTATCTCTTCATCGGTAGCTACATGACCCATCAGCATGCCATATCCTCCGCTTTCATTTGTTTTTTTGATAACCATTTTGTTCATGTTAGAGAAAACATGGTCTCTTTCTTCAACATTACTTAACTGGTAGGTTGGAACATTTTTAAGTATGGGTTCTTCGTTCAGGTAGTACTTTATCATTGCCGGCACATAGGTGTAAATGGCTTTGTCATCTGCAACGCCATTGCCGGTGGCATTTACTATCGCTACATTTCCTTTTCTGTAGGCGCTCATCAGTCCTGCCACACCCAGCAAACTGTTGGCGTTAAAAACAAGCGGGTCAAGGAATTCATCATCAACCCTTCTGTAAATAACATCTACCTGTTGCAGTCCCTGGGTGGTTTTCATAAATACTTTATGATTCTCCACTACCAGGTCGCGGCCTTCTACCAGTTCTACTCCCATAAGGCGTGCAAGCGTACTGTGTTCAAAGTAAGCGGAGTTATAAACGCCTGGCGTTAGTAAAACAATTGTTGGATTGGCTGTTTGCCTTGGTGATAGCGATACGAGGTTTTTATGCAAAATGGTGGGATATTCCATCACCGTGCGAACATTGTTCTTCGGTAACAGGTCGGGAAACAATCGCTTGGTTATTTCGCGGTTTTCGAGCATATAGCTCACTCCGCTTGGAGTGCGCAGGTTATCTTCCAGTATGTAAAATGATCCGTCGCTGTCTCTGATCAGATCAATGCCGGCAATATGTACATAGATGTCGTAAGGAACGGGAAAGCCGTGCATCTCACGCAAAAAATGCGGACAACTGTAAATAATGCCGGTAGGCACTACCCCGTCTTTTAGAATAAATTGCTCGTTATACACATCTTTAAGAAAAAGATTCAGTGCTTTGAGTCGTTGCTTTATGCCGGTTTCTATGAATTGCCATTCCCCGGCGGTAATAATTCTGGGAATGATATCAAAAGGAAATATTTTTTCTATGCCCTCACCACTGCTATAAACTGTAAAAGTAATACCCTGGCTCATAAACAGCCGCTTTGCCTGTTCTTCTTTCTTATTCAATTCCGCAACACTTAATTGTTGCAGAAAATCTACCACATTGCGGTATTGATTTCGAACCGAAGCCTGTTCGTACATTTCGTCCCAGGTATTGTGATCGGTATTATAAGAACTTAACAATTCATTTTGCATACAACATTTTTTTTGAATGAAGTTCTATGGCTTGTCGTTGAGAAAATCCTTTCAAATATAACAAAACGCCCTTTAGTTCTCTTACATTTTTAGTTTACTTATATCTTTACTTAAATAGTAAGTATGAAGATAATAGCTATGATTCCGGCGCGTTATGCTGCTTCGCGATTTCCTGGTAAACTGATGCAACCGCTCGGAGATAAACCGGTTATCCGGCATACTTATGATAATACGGTGGCAACAGGATTGTTTGATCTGGTAATGGTGGCAACCGATAGTAAGATAATTTATGAGGAAATAGTCTCTAATGGCGGACTGGCAAAGATGAGTATTGGCGAACATGAAAGTGGCAGCGATCGTATAGCCGAAGCTGTTGCCGACATGGATGTTGATATTATAGTAAACGTTCAGGGTGATGAACCGTTTGTACAAAGAAGTCCGCTTGAGAAATTATTAAAGGTATTTGAAGGAGCGGAAGCACACCAGGTTCAGGTAGCGTCTCTGATGCAGGAATTAAAAGAAGAGCGGCTAATACAGGATTCTAATTATGTAAAAGTTGTTGTAGATAAAAACAGCAACGCGCTGTTTTTCAGCAGAAGCGTTATTCCATATCCACGCAATAAAGAAATTCCGGTGATTTATTACGAACACATAGGTGTATACGCTTTTCGCAAAAAAGCTTTGCTCGATTTTACAGGCTGGCCCATGACGCCCCTGGAAGCTGCTGAAAAAATTGAATGTCTTCGTTACCTGGAGAATGGTATTTCGTTGAAAATGGTGGTAACCGATTACATGGGTGTTGAAATCGACACTCCGGAAGACCTTCAAAGGGCTGCATTACTGTTGTCAAGTTAGTTATCAAAGTTTATGTGCCTTACTTTAGAAACAGGAGCATAGTCTGTTTTTAGCCCTTGTGCCCTTTGTGCCCTACCTTAGTGCCCTTTGTGGTTAAACTTTTTACCACAAAGGACACTAAGGTAGGGCACAAAGG